>JAEZSC010000129.1 GCA_023422005.1 Bacillota bacterium
ACGGCGCCAAGCGTCCGAAGAAGTAACATCCCCCTGGGAGCCTAAGAGTGCCTGATGGCTTAAGCGCGCTTGGAACGTGCCGCTTGCAGCCGGCTGAGGCGTCGAATGGAGCCCGACCGTATCCACACTTTAATAGGAGGGTTCATCATGCCCAGACGTGGAGGGGTACCGAAGCGGGAAGTGCTTCCGGACCCAATCTATGGCAACGTCGTGTTGACCCGGCTGGTAAACCGGGTGATGCTCGACGGCAAAAAGGGAACGGCGCAGCGCATTTGCTATGACGCGTTCGATATTATTCGTGAAAAGACCGGTAAGGAGCCCATTGATGTGTTCGAGACTGCGATGAACAACATCATGCCGCTGCTGGAGGTCAAGGCGCGCCGCGTGGGCGGCGCCACCTATCAAGTGCCTTTGGAGGTGCGGCCGTCCCGCCGGCAGACGCTTGGTCTTCGCTGGCTGGTCAGCTTTGCCCGCGAGCGCAGTGAACGCGGAATGGAGGCAAAGCTGGCCGCAGAGATCATGGACGCGGCCAACAGCACCGGAGCCGCCGTCCGCCGCAAAGAGGACATGCACCGCATGGCCGAGGCCAACAAGGCTTTCGCACACTACAGATGGTAGTCTGAATCCGCAACCACGGTTGCGGTCAAAGTATCAGCGAGCGGGTGTTGGACTGAAAGCCCTTGAGGCACAGTCCACACCCGCGAAGCGTATGATGGGGCAATAATAAGATAAAGTTAACGCTGGCAATACGTGATGTCGGCTCTGCCGACGTGAGAGTATTGCCGGTCGCCAGCAAAGCTGGTGAGCACCGCAGGCAATGTGTGATGTCGGCTCTGCCGACATCAGAGCATTGCCGGTCGCCAGAGAAGCTGGCGAGCATCGACCGCAGGTTTTGCGGTAATGTCGGCGCTACTGCGCCGATGTGATAGCAAAACCGGTCATCGCAAAGCGATGAGCATCGCCGCCAGCGGCGGCGATCAGATGTCCATCAACCGCCAAGTCAGGAACGCCGCTCAGCCGGCATCCTGCACCGACCCTCAGGTCGAGATTAAGAAGCCGGAAACCGTCAGCGTTTCAGGCTGACGGGCAAGCTTTAACATATACATCACAAGCCCCTCGGCGCAGCGCCAAGGGGAGGCCGCCTGGACCGTTTGGCCGGTGGCGCACCTTGAAGGAGGATTACTGTGAGCAGACAAGTAACGCTGGAAATGACGCGCAACGTGGGCATCATGGCCCACATAGATGCGGGCAAAACAACGACGACCGAGCGCATCCTGTTCTACACGGGCAAGCTGCACCGCATGGGCGAAACCCATGAAGGCGGCGCCACAATGGACTGGATGGAGCAGGAGCAGGAGCGTGGCATTACGATCACGTCCGCCGCGACGACGGCTTTTTGGCGTAACCACCGCATCAACATCATCGACACCCCCGGACACGTGGACTTCACCATGGAAGTGGAACGTTCGCTGCGCGTGCTGGACGGCGCCGTGGCCGTGTTCTGTGCCAAGGGCGGCGTGGAGCCCCAGAGCGAGACCGTGTGGCGCCAGGCCAACAAATACGGCGTGCCGCGCATCGCCTTCGTCAACAAGATGGACATCATCGGCGCCGACTTCATGCGCGTCGTGGGCATGATGAAGACTCGCCTGAACGCCAACCCCGTGCCGATCCAGATCCCCATTGGGTCTGAAGACAAGTTTACCGGCATCATCGACGTCGTGCGCAAGGTCGCGGAGATCTACAAAGACGATCTGGGCAAGGACATGGAGGAGACCGAAGTCCCCGCCGAATACATGGAGGCCTTTAAGGAGGCCCGCCACAACCTCGTGGAGGCCGTGGCCGAGACCGAGGAAGACCTCATGGAGAAATACTTTGAGGAAGGCGACCTGAACTTGGAGGACCTCAAACGCGGTATCCGCGCCTCCACGATCAAGGGGCACATGATTCCGGTGCTGTGTGGTTCGTCCTACAGAAACAAGGGCGTGCAGCCGCTGCTGGACGCCGTTGTGGACTACCTGCCCTCGCCTTTGGACATTCCTCCTGTGGAAGGCACAGAACCCGGCACAGAGAATGTACTGACCCGCGAGTCTTCTGACAACGAGCCCTTCGCCGCGCTGGCCTTCAAGATCATGAGCGATCCCTTCGTGGGCAAGCTGGCCTTCTTCCGCGTGTACAGCGGCAAGCTGAGCAGCGGCTCCTCGGTATACAACCCCGCCCGCGGTAAGCGCGAGCGCGTCGGCCGCCTGCTGCAGATGCACGCCAACCACCGCGAGGACATCGAAGAGGTGCTGGCCGGCGACATCGCCGCCGCCGTGGGTCTGCGCAACGTGACCACAGGGGACACGCTGTGCGATGAGAACCACCCCATCGTGCTGGAGTCCATGGAGTTCCCCGAGCCGGTCATCCGTGTGGCCATCGAGCCCAAGACCAAGGCCGGTCAGGACAAGATGACCATGGCGTTGGTCAAGCTGGCCGAGGAAGACCCGACCTTCAAGACCTACACCGATACCGAAACCGGTCAAACCATCATCGCCGGCATGGGCGAGCTGCACCTGGAGATCATCGTGGACCGCATGCTGCGCGAGTTCAAGGTGGAGGCCACCGTGGGCGCGCCGCAGGTCAGCTACCGCGAGACCATCCGCCGCGCCAGCCGCGGCGAGGGCCGCTTTGTGCGCCAGACCGGCGGCCGCGGCCAGTTCGGCCACGCCATCATCGAGATCGAACCCCTGGAGCCCGGCTCCGGCTATGTGTTCGAGGATGCCGTCGTGGGCGGCGTGATCCCCAAGGAGTTCATCCAGCCCGTCAACGCCGGCATCAAAGAAGCGCTGGGCAATGGCCCGCTGGGCGGCTACGAGATCGTGGACTTCAAGGCCCGTCTAGTGGACGGCTCCTACCACGAGGTGGACTCCTCGGAAATCGCCTTCAAGGTGGCCGGCACCATGGCCCTGCGCGAGGCGCTCAAGGGCGCCAACCCGGTCATTTTGGAGCCCATCATGAAGGTGGAAGTCGTGATCCCCGAGGATTACATGGGCGACGTCATGGGTAACATTTCCTCGCGCCGCGGGCACATCGAGGGCATGGACACCGTGGCCGGCAGCCAGGTTGTGCGCGCCAACGTGCCGCTGGCTGAGATGTTCGGCTACGCCACCGACCTGCGCAGCCGCACCCAGGGCCGCGGCGTGTTCACGATGCAGTTCAGCCACTTCGCCGAGGTTCCCTCCAGCGTGGCGGACAAGATCACGGGCAAGCGCAACAAGGACTGATCAACAAGCATGATGTGAGAGAGCGGGAAGCGATGCCCGCTCTTTTCTTGTGTTCAGTACTTCCGACATATATAATTAAAGCTGTTAATATCGAATAATTGTACACCCTTTCTGATGGAGGCATATTATGGGTCTCGGCATTTCCTTTGAGAGTAAACAGCGACTGTTTTCCTCCATAAAGCCTGATGACTTGGAACGTGTGTTGTCTCAACTGAAAGTTAAATTGGGGTTAAGGGGTATTTGTAAGCAGGAAGATGGATATTACATTACTGTTTGCCCGGTTGGTGATTTTCGTCTTCATTTTCAAAAAGGAAGGCTTGCAGGAGAGATTAAGACAACAGTCGCCGGGCCGGGCTACCATAAGGCTTGCGTCGAGTTTATAGATGCACTGGGTGTTATGCTGAACATAAAGTGGAATGTCGACGATGAGACGGGATATTTTTTTCGACGGTATTTTTTTGAGATGAAGTCCCAGATGTTAACTTGGCTGAACAGTATGTTCACCCATCTGGTCATCAAAAATAAAGGGAAGAATGACGTTCAGTTTATATGCTGGGAGTTAGGATCATACCTGCCGATATTGGACAATAACATCATATCGCCATGTGGTTTGCTGGTTCGTGAGTCGATCCAGCGGTTAATAGAACGGAATCAGATAGAGCAACTGGCCCGGCAATTCTGGGTGTGGTGCAACGAGGGGTACGATGCATACTTTTACAGGGGCTGCGCGCTGGCCATGATGTGGTGCGACATCCCCTGGCGAAAACCGGCGACAAACCGGGAAGAAGCGGTGCTTCTGGACACGCTCGACTGCCTGGAACATGCCAGCAAGCTGGATCGGTCAATACCATTGCCTAATAAAGAGTGGCGGGAGCTTTGTGAGCTGGCTGGCAAGCCTGACCTAGTTTCACAAAATCCGCCTTTGGAATTCCCCATACAGATCGGATATCGGCGTAATGTTGTTCGTTATAACTTTCCATGCGACTATTGGATATGCTTGCCTGGAACCTTTTTGGAAGAGTATGATGAAAACGCTACGGTATTGCATGACGGAGATAAGGTGTTTCGAATCACAGTATTCACCGTTAAGGATCAGATGCAGCAGGACATTAAGGATACCATGCGCATCTCTTTTGATAGTTTTCCGTTCGGTTCTCAACAAATCGATGTGGTTAAAAATGATTACAGGTATCTGGCCCAATTTGGAAAGACGCGAGAGGATGATAGTGAGTACTATATACTCTTTGGCCAAGTCGGTGGAAAAGACAAGTTGGCAATGGTAACCATAAGCTGGAGAGACGAAGCGGATGAAGGCTGGGCGGTTGACATGTTTCAATCCATTCAGGTGGAGCAATAAGAAGCTCTGGAGGATGCCGTTATGAGGAATATCAATGGGATCACGAAAGTTCTTTTCCTGACCGGCGGCAACCGGGGCATCGGCTTTTACATGGTCAAGCAATGGCTGGAAGACGGTAAGGCCGCCGCCGTGCTGGATCTGGACTGTGCCAATCTGCTGTCGCTGCAGCAGGAATTCCCCGGAAAACTATTGTGCTTTACAGGCGATGTGACCGATGCCCAGGCCGTGGCCGACGCCGTGTCGCAGACGCATAGCGTGTTGGGCCCCATTGACGTGGCCGTGCACAACGCTTGCCTGTGCCTTTTTGAGCCGCAGGAGGCGCTGACGCCGCAGGATTACCGCCGGGTCATGGAAGTGAACCTGCTGGGCGCGGTGCACCTGGCCCAGGCCGTGCTGCCGGGCATGAAGGAGCGCGGCGCCGGCCGGCTGTGCCTAACCAGCTCCGGCGTGGGCGTTACGGGCTTTTCCCGCATCAGCGCCTATGCAGCCAGCAAGGGCGCGCTGGAGGCGCTGGCCAAGTGCCTTCGGCTGGAGTGCCGGCCCTTCGGCGTTTCGGTGCACCTGCTGCACCCGCCGCTCACGGACACGGAATCCTCCTCGCCGCTGCCGGTGCCCAGGGAGTTCAAGGCTTCCGCTGAAAAGGTGGGCCGGGGCCTGGCCCGCCGCCTGGGCCAGCGCCGCTTCATCATCACCAGCAGCGCCGGCGACGCCTTCAATGTGCGCATGAGCTATCTGTTCCCCTTGCAGATGGGCGCGCTGCTGGACAAAATGACCGGCAGAGCGGCGCAGGGGACATCGAGACAGGTGTAAACGTGGGTTCCGCCGGATCGCTTCGTTATAGTACGATGAGAAAGTAGTTGTGTCTTTATATGGTGAATGATATTTTGTCCGTTGAAGATGTGTTTTCAATGCTTGACTCTTATTTTGATAGTCCTGCGGAACACTGGGATAGCTTTTATTCGAAAGGAAAAGCAAACGGTGTTCCAATACCCTTTTTTGTGGATGCTCCCGATGAGAACCTTGCTGAGTACTTCGAAAAAGGAATCCTTACGTCCGGCAAAGCGCTTGAGCTGGGCTGCGGGCCGGGCCGCAATGCCACGTTTCTTGCAGAAAAAGGTTGCTCGGTTGATGCTGTGGATGTATCTCAAGAAGCCATCGCCTGGGCAAGGGAAAGAGCTCGGGCAAAGAACCTGGCTATCAACTTCGTTTGCGACTCCATCTTCAACCTTGCCGTTGAGCCGGCGAGTTATGATCTTGTGTACGACAGTGGATGTCTGCATCACTTGCCGCCCCATCGCAGAATCACATACGTCGAGCTGCTCAAGAAAGCTTTGAAGCCCAGTGGGTTCTATGCGCTGACATGCTTTGTTCCTGGCAGCGCAGATGAACCCGGCGGTGAAGTTATTTCCGACCGGGAGCTCTATGAACGGCGCAATATGAGAGGCGGCATTGGATATACGAAAGAAAAGCTCACAAGGATATTCGCAAGCGATTTTGACATTGTTGAATTCAGGAGAATGAAGGATGTTTCCCAATCTAGCGGGTTATTTGGGAAGTCCTTTCTATGGGCGGCTATCTTCAAGGTCAGGCCGTAGGCACGAGGGTTCTTTACTGTTTCTTTTGTTGCTCGGATGAAGACACGATCTTTTTCCGTTCCATAACCGCCAGCGCCACAGCGAAGGCCACCGTGGCCACCGCAGCCAGCGCGGCGGCTCCGGCATACAGCTGTTGTACGCCCCAGGCATCTATGATGATGCCGCCCAGGCGATTGCCCACGAAGCCGCCCACGCCCATATAGATGGAGGATGCCACGGTGAGCGCCGTTGTGCGCTTGCGCTCCGGCGCGACGCGGCTGATATAGTGCACGCTGGTAGGCATAAAGATACCGAAGGAGACGGAGTTGGTCAGCTGCGCCCAGATTAGAGCCTCCACCGAATGGGCTGACAGGAAGAACACGAAGAGGCGCACGGCGAAAAAGCCCATGGAAATGCCCAGCAGCGTCGTATCCCGAAAGCGTTTCAGCAAAAGGCTGGACAGGAACATGATGGGAATCTCGCTCAGCGCCATACACATATTGGCCAGGCCGATCTGGCTCGTGGTGCCGCCGGCCTGTTCCATGAGCACCGGGAAAAATGTCATCGCTGGCGCCTGCCCCAGGTATAGCAGCATCGCAAAGCCTACAAAGATCAGATAGGGAGCGTTGCGGTAGAGTGGGGGCTCGTTGGTCGCGGAGGCAGCCTTCACGGCGATGGTATCCGTTTGATTGGGTGCGGATACCGCGAGCTGTACGGCGGCTGGCTCCCGCACCAGCAGGATCAGCGCCGCGGCGGCGCATTCGGCCACCAGCACAAAGGGATACAGCTTGTCTGTGCCAAAGCGCTGGAATAGATAGCCGCACAGCAGGGAGCCCAGCGCGTAGGTCAGCGACCCTGTGCCGCGCAGCAGGCCATAGTTGAGGTTCATGCCCCGGCTCCTCAGGCGCATGGCCCAACCATCCAGTATGCCGGATTGGGAGTACACCGTCAGGTTGAGCGTAATGAGCAGCGGCAGCAGCAGCGGGCCGGCCACCGCCATGGGCACCAGCTGGGCCAGCAGGCTGCCGGCCACCAGGTTGGCGAATATCAGCCAGCGTGCGCTGTGCACGCGGTCGCACAGGGCGCCCCACAGCACCGGGCCCAGGATGCCCACGATGCTCAAGGTGGACGTGATCTGTCCGATGGCGATTTCGCTTAACCCCTGGCTCTTCAAATATGGTACGAAGAAGCCGAACTGGGCGCTCATGCCGATCCATAAAAAGCCGTAGACACCGGTCAGTACAAACGTGTTTTTCTCCAAAGGCTTATGAGTCTTCATATGTGGCGGCTCTCCCCATGCGCGGTGATGTGTGTGCTGATTGGCTCACAGAGCATATGATAACGTTTTCATTTTGAAAGTGCAATCAAGAGAGGGAGAAATGACGAATTGCCGTTTGTTTCCTTGCGAAATTCTCAAAGATTTGCGAATTTTTACTTGCAATGTCTTGACACATGAGATATCATATAAAAGCTGCCGTCAAATGGGGTAGAAGCGGGAGATTGCTTGTGCGGATCCTTAACCGCTGCAAGGGAACTTCCGTGGACCAAGTCCGCGGCAATCGGGCGACGGGTCAAACTCGCCGCAAAAAAATAAGGACGGCACACACGGCCGAGTGTATTTGACCCGAGATAAGGAGGGAAATTCATTGCCTACCAAAAAAATCAGAATCAAGCTCAAGGCCTACGACCACAACATCATCGACCAGTCGGCTGAGCGCATCGTGGAAACCGCCAAGCGTACCGGCGCCGTCGTCAGCGGCCCCATCCCACTGCCCACCGAGAAAGAGATCGTTACGATCCTTCGCGCCCCCCACAAGTACAAGGACAGCCGCGAACAGTTCGAGATCCGCACCCACAAGCGTCTCATCGATATTCTGGCCCCCAGCTCCCGCACGGTGGATTCCCTGATGCGCCTGGACCTGCCGGCCGGCGTCGACATCGAGATCAAGCTGTAAGCAGGTACGGAGGGATAGAAGATGAAAAAGGGTATTATCGGAAGAAAGATCGGCATGACGCAGATCTTCAACGCCGACGGCACCGCTACCGCGGTCACCGTCGTGGAGGCTGGTCCCAATGTCGTCGTGCGCAAGAAGACCATGGAGAAGGACGGCTATGAAGCCGTGTGCGTAGGCTTCGGCGAGATCCGCGAGAAGCTCGTCAACAAGCCCAAGGGCGGCGAGTTCAAGAAGGCGGGCTTGGAGCCCACGCGCTTTGTGCGCGAGCTCAAGCTTGAGAACTCCTCCAGCTTCGAAGTCGGCGCTCTTATCAAGGCCGACATGTTTGCCGCCGGCGACATCGTGGACGTCAGCGGTTTGACCAAGGGCCACGGCTTCTCCGGCACGGTCAAGCGCTGGAACACCCGCATCGGCCCCAAGGCTCACGGTTCCAAGTATCACCGTGGCCCCGGCTCCATGGGCGCCAACACCAGCCCGGGCCGCGTGTTCAAGAACAAGCGTCTGCCCGGCCATTATGGTGTGGAGAACGTGACCATTCAGAACCTCGAGGTTGTCAGGGTGGATGCCGAGCGCAACTTCCTGATGATCAAGGGTTCGGTTCCCGGCGTCAAGGGCGCGCTGCTCGTCGTGCGCAACGCCGTGAAGCTCTAAGAGGAGGATTGCAAGAAATGCCGCAGGTTGACGTATATAATCTTTCCGGCAAGCAGGTGGGCACTGTGGAGCTCTCCGAGGCCATCTTCGGTCTGGAGCCCCATCAGAGCGCCATGCATCAGGTCATCGTGGCCCAGCTTGCCAACCGCCGTCAGGGCACGCAGAGCGCTCTGACCCGCACCGAAGTGAGCGGCGGCGGTAAAAAGCCCTGGAGACAGAAGGGCACCGGCCGCGCCCGCCAGGGTTCCACCCGCGCTCCCCAGTGGCGCCACGGCGGCGTCGTGTTCGCTCCCAAGCCCCGCGATTACTCGCAGAAGGTCAACAAGAAGGTCCGCCGTCTGGCCATGCTGAGCGCTCTGTCCAGCAAGGCGCAGGACAAGCAGATCGTCGTGTTGGATGATGTGTCCGGCCTGCAGGGCAAGACCAGCGAGCTGGTCGCCGCCCTCAAGGCTGTGGGTGTCAAGGGCAAGGCCCTGATCGTTACGCTGGCTGTGGATCAGAACATCCGCCGCGCCGCCAGCAACATCCCCGGCGTGTATGCCGCTCAGGTCAACACGCTCAACGTCTATGACATCATGAATTATGACAGCTTCATCATCACCCGCGAAGCCGTCGCCAGAGTTGAGGAGGTGTACGCCGGATGAGCCACCAGGACATCATCATCCGTCCCGTATTGACCGAGCGCAGCTACGACAACATGAGCCATAAGAAATATACGTTCATCGTCGCGCCCGGCGCCAACAAGTTTCAGATCAAGCGTGCTGTCGAGGAAGCCTTCGGCGTCAAGGTCGCCCGTGTCAACACGCTGAACCGGCCCGGCCATGAAAAGCGCATGGGCCGCACCACCGGCAAGACCAGCGACACCAAGCGTGCCATCGTAAAGCTCACCGCCGAAAGCAAAGGCATCGAGTTCTTCGAGGGCATGGCGCAGCAGGAAGAGTAAGGGGGGTCCTTTCAAAAATGCCGAACAGGAAATACAAGCCGACATCGCCTGCCCGCCGCTACATGACGGTGTCCACGTTTGAGGAAATTACGACGACGCAGCCGGAGAAGTCCCTGCTGGAGACGCTGGTGCGCAACGCCGGCCGCAACAAGCAGGGCAAGATCACCGTGCGTCACCGCGGCAATCAGGTGCGCCGCAAGTATCGCATTGTCGATTTCAAGCGCGACAAGGATACGGTGCCCGCCAAGGTCGCCACGATCGAATACGATCCCAACCGCAGCGCCAACATCGCGTTGCTGCAGTATGCCGACGGTGAGAAGCGCTACATTCTGGCTCCTTTGGGCCTCAAGGTAGGCGACACCGTGGTCAGCGGACAAGGCGCCGACATCAAGCCCGGCAACGCGCTGCCCATTAACCTGATCCCGCTGGGCACGCTGCTTCATAACATCGAGTTGGTGCCCGGCAAGGGCGGCCAGCTGGCCCGCTCCGCCGGCAACTTCGCGCAGTTGATGGCCAAGGAAGGCAAATGGGCGCAGCTGCGCCTGCCCTCCGGCGAAATCCGTATGGTCAGCATGGACTGCAAAGCCACCATCGGCCAGGTGGGCAACCTGGATCACGAGAACATCTCCCTGGGTAAGGCCGGCCGCAAGCGGCACATGGGCTTCCGCCCCACGGTGCGCGGCGTTGTCATGAACCCGGTGGACCACCCCCACGGCGGCGGCGAAGGCAAGTCCCCCATCGGCATGCCCGGGCCCGTGAGCCCATGGGGCAAGCCCACCCTGGGACACAAGACCCGCAAGAAGAAGAACATCAACGACAAGTACATTCTCAAGCGCCGCACCAAGTAAGGAGGTTGAACCATGAGCAGATCGATCAAGAAGGGCCCTTATGTGTTCGACCGTCTTTTGAAGAAGATAGTCGAGCTCAACCGCAAGAACGACAAACAGGTCGTCAAAACCTGGTCCCGCGCGTCCACGATCTTCCCCGACTTCGTGGGCCACACCATTGCGGTGTATGACGGCCGCAAGCATGTGCCGGTGTATGTGACCGAGGACATGGTCGGCCACAAGCTGGGCGAGTTCGCCCCCACCCGCACGTTCCGTGGCCACGCTGGTGAAAAGTCCAGCGCCAAGAGATAAGGAGGAAGACATCGATGTCAACCAGAGTGAAAGAAAAGGCGGCGGCTCGCCGGGAAAACGCCGAAAAGCGTCCCCACGCCTCTGTCCGCTATGTCCGCGTCTCCTCCAGCAAGGTCGCCATCGTCCTGGATCTGATCCGCGGCAAGCGTGTGGATGAAGCGCTGAGCATTCTCAAGTTCACGCCCAAGTCCTCCAGCCCCGTGGTAATCAAGCTGCTGAACTCGGCCATTGCCAACGCCGAGAACAACCTTGAGATGGATCGCAAGGAGCTCTATGTGGCCGAGGTTTTCGCCAACCAGGGTCCCATGCTCAAGCGTGTGCGCCCCCGCTCCCGCGGCATGGCCAACCCCATTCTCAAGCGCACCAGCCACATCACCGTCGTGCTGGACCGCATGGGCGGTAAGGAGGAGAACAACTAATGGGCCAGAAAGTACATCCTCACGGTTTTCGCGTAGGCGTCATCAAAGACTGGGATACCCGTTGGTACGCCGATAAGAAGAACTTCGCGAACTTCCTCGTGGAGGACAACAAGATCCGAAAGTTCGTCAAGGATAAGCTCTTCACCGCCGGTGTCAGCCGCATCGAAATAGAACGCGCCGCCAACAAGATGACCATCAACGTGCACGCCGGCAAGCCGGGCATCGTGATCGGCCGCGGCGGCACGGGCATCGAAGCGCTCAAGGTTGATCTCGAGAAGCTGACCGGCAAGTCCGTTGCCGTAAACATCTTCGAGATCAAGTCCATGGATACCGACGCGCAGTTGGTGGCCGAGAACATCGCTTCCCAGATCGAGCGCCGCATTTCCTTCCGCCGCGCAATGAAGCAGGTCATGGGCCGCGCGATGAAGTCCGGCGCCAAGGGCATCAAGACCATGGTTTCCGGCCGCCTCAACGGCGCGGATATCGCTCGCCGCGAAGGCTACCGCGACGGCAGCATTCCGCTGCAGACCATCCGCGCGGACATTGAGTTCGGTTTTGCCGAAGCGAAGACGACCTATGGCCGCATTGGCTGCAAGGTCTGGATATACAAGGGCGAAATCATGCCCCAGAAGGGCAAGAAGCCTCAAGAGGGGGGTAAGTAAACCATGTTGATGCCCAAGAGGGTCAAACATAGAAAAGTGCAGCGCGGGCGCATGAAGGGTCGCGCTACCCGCGGCAACTTCCTGGCCTACGGTGAGTTTGGCCTGGTGGCTCTGGAAGCAGCGTGGATCACCAGCAATCAGCTGGAATCCGCCCGTTCCACGATCACCCGCTACACCAAGCGCGGCGGTCAGGTGTGGATCAAGATCTTCCCCGATAAGCCCATCACCAAGAAGCCTGCGGAAACCCGCATGGGCGGCGGCAAGGGGTCTCCGGAATATTGGGTCGCGGTGGTCAAGCCCGACCGCGTGCTGTTCGAAATCGCCGGTGTCCCCGAGGAGACCGCCCGCGAGGCCATGAGACTGGCAGCCCACAAGCTGCCCATCAAGTGCAAGTTCGTCAGTCGCGCTGACTACGAGAAGGGCGCCAAGCCCGCAGAAACGGGTGGTGAAGCACAATGAAGGCCAGCAAGATCAGAGATATGACCTCCGAGGAGCTCAACAACAAGATCGCCGAGCTCAAAAGTGAACTGTTCAATCTGCGGTTTCAGCAGGCCACCGGCCAACTGCAGAACCCCATCCGGCTTAACCAGTGCAAGAAAGACATCGCCCGGGTAAAGACCATCCTCCATGAGCGTGAACTCGGGCTCAAGAGGGCCCTGTAAGGGTGAAGGAGGAAGATCAGAGATGAGCGAACGTAATTTGCGCAAAGTACGCACCGGCAAGGTCGTCAGCGACAAGATGGAGAAAACCGTCGTCGTGGCCATCGAAAGCAAGGTCAAGCACCCGCTGTACGGCAAGACCGTCAACCGCACGACCAAGTTCAAGGCCCATGACGAGGAGAACGCTTGCGGCGTTGGTGACACCGTGCGCATCATGGAGACCCGCCCGCTGTCCAAGGACAAACGCTGGCGCGTCGTGGAAATCATCGAGAAAGCCAAGTAATGGCGCAAGGGTAGGAGGCATCAGGCCATGATTCAACTGTTGACCAGGCTCAAGGTCGCCGACAACACCGGCGCCAAGGAAATAGCCTGCATAAAGGTGCTCGGAGGCGCCCTGCGCCGCTCCGGCAACATCGGCGATGTGATCATCGCCTCGGTCAAGACCGCGACCCCCGGCGGTGTTGTCAAGAAGGGCGACGTCGTGCGCGCTGTTATCGTGCGCTCCCGCTCGGGCAAACGCCGTCCCGATGGCAGCTACATCCGTTTTGACGACAACGCTGCCGTCATCATCGACACGCAGAAGCAGCCCCGCGGCACCCGCATCTTCGGGCCCGTGGCTCGTGAGCTCAGAGAGAAGGATTATATGCGTATCATCTCCCTGGCTCCCGAAGTGCTCTAAGGAGGCCGCACATGAAAATGCACGTCAAGAAAAACGACACCGTCGTCGTGATCTCCGGCAAGGACGCCGGCAAGAAGGGCAAGGTCGTGGTGAGCCTCCCCGCCGAAGGCAAGGTCATCGTCGAGGGCGTCAACCTGATCACCCGCCATGTGAAGCCCCGCAACGCTCAGAAGCAGGGCGGCATCGTCAAGCAGGAAGGCACGATAAACAGCTCCAAGGTTATGCTTTTCTGCGAAAAGTGCGATAGACCCGTCCGGGCAGGCCACAAGATCCTTCCCGACGGCACCAAGGTCCGCGTCTGCGCCAAGTGCGGCGAGACGCTGTGATCAAGCCAGAAGAGGAGGATCAGAGCATGTCCAGACTGAAGGACAAATATCAAAAAGAAGTGGTCCCCGCGCTGCAGAAGCGCTTCGGCTACAAGAACATCATGGAAGTGCCCCATCTGGAGAAGATCGTGCTGAACATGGGTCTGGGCGAAGCCAAGGACAACGCCCGCGCCATGGACGCAGCCGTGGCCGAACTGGCCCTGATCAGCGGCCAGAAGCCCATGGTCACCAAGGCCCGCAAGTCCGTGGCCAACTTCAAGGTGCGCGCCGGCATGAACGTGGGCGCCAAGGTCACGCTGCGCGGCGAGCGCATGTGGCAGTATGCCGACAAGTTCATCAGCATCGCGCTGCCCCGCGTGCGCGACTTCCGCGGTGTTTCCAACACCAGCTTTGACGGGCGCGGCAACTACGCCATGGGCGTCAAGGAACAGCTCATTTACCCGGAGATCTCCTACGACAAGGTAGAAAAGATCCGTGGTATGGATATTATCTTCGTCACGTCCGCCAAGACCGACGAGGAAGCCCACGCGTTGCTGGAGCTGCTGGGCATGCCGTTCCAGCGCCAGCAGTAAGCGAGGAGGAAATCGCAATCATGGCCAAAAAGAGCATGATCATCAAGCAACAGAGGGAACCCAAGTTCTCCACCCGCGCCTACACGCGTTGCCGCCTGTGCGGCCGTCCCCACGCGGTTCTGCGCAAATATGGCATCTGCCGTATCTGCTTCCGCGTGCTGGCCTACAAAGGGCAGATTCCGGGCGTGCGCAAGGCGAGCTGGTAAAGTGGTAGGGAGGTAGCAAAATGTACGTCACAGATCCCATTGCAGATATGCTGACCCGTATCCGCAACGCGCTGGTCACAAAGACCCGCGAGGTCGTCGTTCCGGCCTCCGCCATGAAGAAGTCGATCGCCAAGATCCTTCTGGAAGAAGGCTATATCAGCAACTACAAGTTCGAGGAGACCGAGGATCATCAGGGCAAGATCACACTGATCCTCAAGTACGGCCCCGGCGGCCAGCGCGTCATCCAGGGCCTCAAGCGCATCAGCAAGCCCGGCCTGCGCGTGTACGCCAAGCACGACGAGCTGCCCAAGGTTCTCGGTGGCCTGGGTATCGTCATCGTATCCACCTCCAAGGGCATCATGACCGACCGCGATGCGCGCAAACAGTCCGTAGGCGGCGAAGTGCTTGCCTACGTCTGGTAAGCGGAAAGGACGGTTGAAGAGATGTCAAGAATCGGTAAGCAACCCATCGCCATACCCGCCGGTGTCACCGTGACCATCGGCGCCGACAATGTCGTCACAATCAAGGGCCCCAAGGGCAGCTTGAGCCAGCAGGTCAGCCCCGCCATCACCGTGAAGGTGGACGGCGCGGTGATGAACGTGACCCGTTCTACCGACGACAAGGAAGACCGCGCCATGCACGGGCTGTATCGCAGCCTGCTCAACAACATGGTCACCGGCGTGACCACCGGTTTCACCAAGGAACTGGAGATCGTCGGCACCGGCTATCGCGCCCAGATGTCCGGCAGCAAGCTGGTCATCAACGTGGGTTACTCCCACCCGGTGGAGATGACTCCTCCGCAGGGAGCCACCTATGAAGTACCCGCCCCCAACCGCATCGTGGTCAAGGGCTACGACAAGCAGCAGGTTGGCGCTTTGGCCGCCACGATCCGCTCCGTGCGCTCCCCCGAGCCCTACATGGGCAAGGGCATTCGCTATGCCGGCGAGGTCGTGAAGATCAAAGAGGGCAAGGCTGCGGGCAAGTAAGGAAAGGGGTAAAGCAGCATGTACAGCAAGTCCGACAAGAATGCAGACAGGCAAAAGCGTCATCTTCGGCTGCGCAACAAGGTCAAGGGCAGCCCGGAGCGTCCCCGCCTGAACGTCTACCGCAGCCTGAACCACATCTATGCCCAGGTCATCGACGACGTTGCCGGCAACACGCTGGCCAGCGCCTCCTCTCTGGAGAAGGACGTAAAGGCTCAGGCAGCCGGGCTGTCCAAGAAGGAAGCCGCCAAGCTCATCGGCAAGCTGGTCGCCCAGCGCGCCATCGAAAAGGGCGTTAAGACGGTGGTTTTCGATCGTGGCGGCTACATCTACACCGGTCGCGTGGCCACGCTCGCCGAGGGCGCCCGTGAAGCCGGCCTTGAGTTCTAAAGGGAGGAAGACAGATGGATCGCAGGGATAGAGAAAGCTCCGTCTCGGAGTTTCAGGAGAGGCTGGTCGCGGTCAACCGCGTGGCCAAGGTCGTAAAGGGCGGCCGTAACTTCCGCTTCACGGCGCTCATGGTTGTGGGTGACGGCAAGGGCCGCATCGGCATCGGCCAGGGCAAGGCTGCGGAAATTCCGGAAGCCATCCGCAAGGGCGTGGAAGACGCCAAGAAGAACATGAAGACCGTGTCGCTCAACGGCACGACCATTCCCCACGAAGTGCAGGGCAAGTTCGGCAAGGGCATGGTGCTCATGTTCCCCGCCGAGGAAGGCACCGGCGTAATCGCCGGCGGCACCGTGCGCGCCGTGTTGGAAATGGCCGGCATTAAGAACATCCGCACCAAGTCCTATGGCTCCAACAACCCCATCAACGCCGTCAAGGCTGCGCTGGAAGGGTTGACCCGCCTGCGGACTGCTGAGGATGTGGCCAGGCTTCGCGGCAAGACCGTCGAAGAGATCCTGGGTTAAGGAGGAACGAACATGTCCGAGCAGAAACAGCTCAAGGTCACGCTCGTCAAGAGCACCATCGCCAGCAAGCCGGCGATCCGCGCGACCGTGCAGGCGCTGGGCCTCAAGAAGCTCAACAGCTTCGCCATCCTGCCTGACAACGAGGCCGTACGCGGGATGATCTTCACGGTCAAGCACCTCGTCGCGGTGGACGAGATTTAAGGTGCGGGAGGTTTAGTATGAAACTGCATGAAATCATGCCGGCCGATGGCCATAGAAAAGAAGGCAAGCGCAAGGGTCGCGGCACGGGTTCCGGCCTGGGCAAGACCGGCGGTCGCGGCCATAAGGGCCAGTGGGCCCGCAGCGGCGGCGGCGTTCGCCCCGGTTTTGAAGGCGGCCAGCTGCCCCTGTTCCGCCGCCTGCCCAAGCGCGGCTTCACCAATGCTTTTGCTGTAAAATACGCCGAAGTCAACGTGGAGGAGCTGGAGCTCTTCGACGACGGCACCGTCGTAACCCCTGAAGTGCTCAAAGCGGTCGGCATCGTCCGCAAGGAGCTGGACGGCGTGAAGATCTTGGGGAGAGGAGAACTCACCAAGCGCCTGGAAGTAAAGGCCGCCAAGTTCTCAAAAACTGCCGAGGAGAAAATTAAGGCCGCGCAAGGCACCATCGAGGTGATCTGAGATGCTAGAGATTCTGCGCAACGCCTGGAAGGTCAAGGAAGTACGGACTCGCATTCTGTACACCTTGCTGATGTTGCTGATCTTCCGCATCGGCAGCTTCGTTCCCACACCGTTCGTTGATTCGTCCGTGCTGCAACAGGCCGTGTCGAACAACAGCATGTTCGGTCTGCTGAACATGTTCAACGGCGGTTCTTTCGGGTTCTTCACGGTTCTTGCCACCGGCATCACGCCTTACATCACAGCGTCCATCGTCATCCAACTGCTGACGGTGGCCATTCCCTATTTCGAGAAGCTGATGAAGGAAGGCGGCGAGGAAGGCCGCAAGAAGATGGCGCAGTACACCCGCTACAGCTCCATCGCGCTGTCGCTGATCCAGACCGGCGGCGTGCTCATCGGCTATGGCCCCGCCCTGATGATCGATCACTCCTGGTATGCTTACCTGACGGTGCTCATCGTGCAGGCGGCCGGCGCAGCCTTTGCCATGTGGCTGGGTGAGCGTATCACCGAGCGCGGTGTAGGCAACGGCATCTCGCTGTTGATCTTCATCAACATCGTGTCCAACATGCCCGGTTATATCCGCCAGATTTCTTTCACCAACCAGCAGCTCAACCTGGTGACGCTGGTCGGCTTCCTGGTCATGACGCTGGCCATCATCGCCGCCGTCGTGTACATCGATCTGGGCCAGCGTAAGATTCCGGTGCAATATGCCAAGCGCATGGTGGGCCGCAAGGTCTATGGCGGGCAGAGCACCCACATTCCGCTCAAGCTCAACAACTCCGGCGTGCTGCCGCTGATTTTCGCGATGACGCTGGTCAGCTTCCCCGGTATGATTCTGCAGAGTTTTACTCAGCTCCAGACGGGTTTCGGCGATTTTGCCCGGGGTTATATGAACATCATGGACAGCCGCGCGCCGCTGTATCTGGTGATCCAGGCGCTGCTGATCATCTTCTTTACGTACTTCTATTCGCAGATATCCTTCAACCCGATCGATATCTCCAAGAACATCCAGCAGTACGGCGGGTTCATCCCCGGCATCCG
>JAEZSC010000130.1 GCA_023422005.1 Bacillota bacterium
CCAAGGATTTCCGGGAGCTCATCGATGAGGTGGCAACGCTCATGGCCTATGAGGTCACCCGCGACCTGCCCCTGCGCGAGGTGGAGATCGAGACGCCGGTGGCCCGCACCAAGACCTATGTCATCGATGGCAAAAAGCTGGGCATCGTGCCCATCCTGCGCGCCGGCCTTGGCATGGTGGACGGCATCCTGAAGCTAGTGCCCGCCGCCCGTGTGGGCCATGTGGGCCTCTACCGCGACCCGGACACGCTGCAGCCCGTGGAATATTACTGCAAGCTGCCCACCGATGTGGCCGAGCGCGACATCATCGTTGTGGACCCGATGCTGGCCACCGGCGGCAGCGCCGCCGCCGCCATCACGTTCCTGAAGGACAAGGGCTGCAAGCACATCAAGCTCATGTGCCTGATTGCAGCGCCCGAGGGCATCGCCCATGTGCAGGCGGAGCACCCGGACATCGACATCTTTGCCGCCGCCCAGGACGACCACCTCAACGAGCACGGCTACATCGTGCCGGGGTTGGGGGATGCCGGGGATCGGTTGTTCGGAACGAAATAGGTTAAGAGCATAGAGAGAATGAGCGCCCGCTTCCGTGTGGAGGCGGGCGCTTTTGCATGGAGTTAGCGTCATTTGGCGGGACCTGCACATCGCTTCGCCGATATCCAGTCGGCGAGTGCGGCAGAACCGCACAGGGCGACGCTGGGCTACGGCGCCCTTTGCTGCACTGTGCAGCATCGCCTTGCTCTCACGCCGGCACAGCCGGCATTACCGCAAGGCGGGGCAATGCATCCTGCGCCAGGGCCAAAGGGTTTTCCGGTCGCCCTTTGAAAACCTTCGGATCCCTTATTTTAGGATAGGCTCTGCCCTTGCCGCCTTAGCCATCTCTTGCCGCATTGGAACGATGCAGGCAAGGCTTTGCGAGGGTGTGGCTTTGCCACCTTTAAGCAAAGCCGTGCGCACACAGGTGCTGCGGCAATCTGATCTGAATTCCCCTCGCCCCGTGAGGGGAGAGGGGTCTGGGGAGAGGGCTCCTAGCTGCCTGCCTCGTCACCCGACGGTTCCTGTGTTTTCTCCGGCTCCACATGCAAGTTCCTGTCAAACCACGAAACAACCCCGGCCGCCGCCATGCCCACGCCAGTCACGATGAGCAGCGCCTCTATGCTGACCAGATCGGCCAAGGGCCCAAAGATAAAGGAGCCTATCGGCATGGCCGCCACGGTGACCAGGCTTACGAAGCTGAACACCCGGCCCTGCATATCCGCGGGCACCCGCTGCTGCAGCAGCACCATACTGGCCGAGTTGTAGAAGGGCAGCACCAGGCCGGTAAGCGCCATCACCGCCAGGAAAAACCAGAACCACGCCGCCATGCCCACGGCCAGCGTCAGCACACCCAATGCCACACAGGACACCATCAGCGTGAGAATCCGGTTTTTAAAGCCGCCCCAGGCCGCCACCAGCAATCCGCCCACGGTCATGCCGCCGCTAAACAGCATCTCCGAAGCCGTCAGCCGCCACACGTCGGGGCCGAAGCTACGCGTGACCATCAGCGGCGAGAGCAGCGCCACCGGCACCGCCAGGAACATGACCACGGCGAAGAACCGCAGCATGCTGCGCACGAAGCAGTTGCCGCGCACATAGGCGATGCCGGCCTTCAGGTCGTCCAGATAACCGGTGTTCTGGGCCTCGAGGGCCTTGGCGTGGGCGGCGATGGGGATGGCCAGCAGGATGGAGATCGCGATGGCCGCCGTGACCACGTCCAGGAAGAATAGAATCTCCAGGCGAGCCAGCGCGTACAGCGCGCCAGCGGCAGCCGGCGAGGCCAGCATCACGACCGACTGCACGGTGCCCTGTATGCCGTTTACGCGCATGAGCTTGTCCGGCGGCACCAGCTGCGGCAGCATTGCCGAAATGGCCGGGGACTGTATGCCGCTGCCCAGCGAACGGACGGCCGCCACGGTGAAGAGCATCCACAGCTCTCCATGCCCCATCAGAAAGGCCACCGCCAGCGCCAGTGTGGCCACGGCGATGCCGGCGTCGGCGTAGATGATCAGCTTTTTGCGGTTGTAACGGTCGGCCCACACGCCGGCGAACAGCGAAATGACGATCTGCGGCGCGAAGGAGCACAGCGTGGAAACGGCGATCAGCACGCCGGATTGGGTCTTAAGCGTTACATACCAGATCATCGCGTACATGACCAGCGACGAGCCGAACAGCGATACCGCCTGGCCGGCCAAAAAGGCCGCTGTGCGCCGCTGCCAGCCCTCATAGCCCGGCGGGTCCGGTGCTTTGGTTGCGTTAGCTGGTGGGTTGTCCTGCGTGTTCATGGGCAACTCTCCTGTTTTTGTGAAATGTGATTAGTATGCCTCGTAAAGCGCCGTGCCACCGTGAGCGCGGGCACAAAATGGAAACGATTGAGTCAATATCTTCGTAAAATCCCCATAATGGCCGCCGCCAAGCCGGAATAGCTGTGGCGCACCATATCGCGGCTGACCCGCAGCAGAGGGCGCTCCACCACGCGGTAGCCCATGGCTTCCAGCGCCTCACGCTCGGCGCGGATGGGCTGGGCGCCGTCGGCCCGATACCGTTCCAGCAGTTCCGGAGGCAAGGTAAAGTCGTTGTTGGCCAGCACCACGTTCACCAGGCCGCCGCCGCAGTGGGCCTGCAGCGCCTGCAAGTGTTCCACAGCACCCAGGCCCTCGGTCTCGCCGGGCTGGGTCATCAGGTTGAGCACGAACACCTTGGGCGCGGGGTTGCGCCGGATGGCGTCCACAACGCCGCGCACAAGCAGGTTGGGCAGCAGCGACGTATACAGGCTGCCGGGGCCTATCACGATGAGCTCGGCCTCGGTGATGGCTTGCAGCGCTTCGGGCAGCGGCTGGCAGTTCTCAGGCTGCAGCCATAGCCGCTGGATGCGGCTGCCCCGGGTTCGTTGGCTCATGCCGATGGAGCTCTCGCCGGACACAACCTCGCCGCTTTGCAGCCGGGCCTGCAGGCGCACGTCGTCCAGCGTCACCGGCAGCACTCGGCCTTCCACGTTCAGGATGTCGCTTAAGCGCTGCACGCCTTCCAAAAAGCCTCCGGAGGTGCCGGCCATAGCGGCCAGGAACAGGTTGCCGAAGGACTGGCCCTTGAGCTGCCCCTCGGGGAAGCGGTATTGCAGCAGCTGTTCCATGACCGGCTCGGCCTCGGATAGGGCCAAAATGCAGTTGCGGATGTCGCCGGGGGGCAGCATGCCCAGGTCGTCGCGCAGCATGCCGCTGCCGCCGCCGTCGTCGGCCACGGTTACCACAGCGGTCAGGTTGGCGGTCACCTGCTTTAAACCCCGCAGCAGCGAGGACAAACCGGAACCGCCGCCGATGGCCACGATGCGAGGCCCTTTGTGCAGCACGTTGAGCGCGTACAGGCGGTCGCCCACACGGCCCGCACCCTGGCCCGCCGGCAGGCGCACGACCTTGCGCACGAAGGCGGCGATGCCCGCGGCCATCAGCGCCAGGCCAACGGTCAGCATCACCAACTCATACAGCGGCGCGCGCCGCTCATAAAAAAGCGACGCGCCATAACTCATGATCAACAACCCCACCAGCGCCACGGCAAGATGGCGCTTGATGCCGGCGCCGGGGCGCAAGGCCGCGGGCAGGCGCAGAATCAAGCGCAGGGCCCAGGCTCTCAACGGCTGTCCCTTTCCCGGGCCATGTCCCGGTGGCTGACGGTGGCGTTGTAACCGGTCTTGAGCAGCATCTCCTGCAGCACTTCGGCCATGGCAACCGAGCGGTGCTGCCCGCCGGTGCAGCCGATGGCCACCACCAGTTCGTTGCGGGCCTCCTTGCGGTACAGCGGAATCACCGCCACCAGCTGCGCCACGATGCTCTCGGCGAAGGTTTGCGCTCCCTCAAAGGCCATGACGAAATCCCGCACGGGCTTGTCCTGACCGGTCTTGTTGCGCAGTTCTTCCACATAGAAGGGGTTGGGGATGAAACGCACGTCATATACGAAGTCTGCCTCGGGGGGGATGCCTCTCTTGTAGCCGAAGGTTACGATGGACACATGGAACCCTGCCGCCGAGCCTTCGGCGAACACGTCGTTGAGCCGCTCCCGCAGCTGTTTGGGCAATATTTGGCTGGTGTCGATGAGCAGGTTGGCCTCTTCACGCAGGCGCCAGAGCTCCCGGCGCTCCTCGGCGATTGCTTTGGACAAACTGCCCAGCGCGGCCAGCGGGTGGCTGCGGCGGGTTTCCTTGTAGCGCTTGATGAGCACCTCGTCGGCGGCGTCCAGGAACAGCAGCTCATAATCGATGCCATAGTCCTTGAGGTCCGCCAGCGCCCGGTTGATGTCGCCGAAAAAGCGCCCGCCGCGGATGTCCGCGCCGATGGCTACGCGCTCCATGCCCTCCTTGCGGCACAGGCCCACCAGCGTGCCGATGAGCAGCGGGGGCAGGTTGTCCACGCAGAAGAAGCCCAGGTCCTCCATGATGCGCAGCGCGTGGCTCTTGCCCGCGCCGGACAAACCCGTCACAACAACCAATCTCATGGTGTCCTCCTTCGTTTGAGCACGAAACCGCTGCCCACTGCGTTGATGACGCGAGAGGCGGGCACGCCGGCCTGTGCGGCCAGCGCCAAGCCCGGGGCGAAATCGCCCACGCGGGAGGGTTTGTGGGCGTCACTGCCGATGGCGAACCACGCGCCCTGGTCCAGCGCCACCCGCAGGTTGTCCACCGTGGGCATCTTGTGGGAGCTGTTAATTTCTATCACGGCGCCGTTTTCCACGGCGGCGCGGGCCAGCGTTTCCATCACGATGGGGAAGTGATAGCCCGGATGGGTCAGGATGTCGATGGAGTAGCGCCGCAGGGCGTTGCACAGCGCCTCAGTGCCGGCTTGGGCCACGGAATGGCGCAGCCGGCGCACGATCTTGGACAGGCTGGTGCCCCATTCCACCCGCCGCAGGTAGCTGGGCGAGGTGGACAGAACCATGCGGTGCAGCCCCAGATTCAGGATGTCCAGTTTGTCCAGATAACGTTCCGGTACGTCGATGCGCCCGTCCATGCTCACGACGTTGGCCTCCACGCCCAGCAGCACCTCGATCTGGCCTTGGTACTTGCGGTTGAGCCCATCCACGATGGCGCGCATCTGCAGGAATTTTTCACCGGTCAGGCCCATAAGCGGCTGGGCGAAGCCGTGGTCGGTCACGGCCAGACGCTTAAGGCCCCGGCGTATGGCCACGCGGACGTTGTCCTCGATGGTGCCCCTGCCGTGGCTGTAGATCGTATGGGTGTGGTAGTCGGCCTCCAGAGCGATGTCGCTCATACCATATCCTTTCGACGGCTGTCCGAAAAGGCTACGCCTTTTGGCCAGCCTGTCGTGCTCGATGCTGTGGCATCGAACACGATTCAGACGACCTGTTCTTGCCCTTCCTTACCGCCCGCCGCGCATGTCGCCGGGCGGTATCTTCGCTTTCAACTCTCATAATCGATTTACTAGTACGTAGATTCACCTGCGGTCGGGTTCTTTTGCCTACCTTGTAATTTTTTTTGATTCCCTCCGTCGGGTGAACCGCCGTCGGGATCATGCAATTCTTCTCATGCAAGAGTTTTCAGATAGTTTGGCGCGGGGCGTCCTCGCCCACGACCTTGACTTCCATCTCCAGATCCACGCCGGCGTGCTCGCGCACCCGGGCCACGACCTGGGCCGCCAGGGAGAGCACGTCGCCGGCGCTGGCGCCGCCCACGTTTACGATGAACCCGGCGTGCTTTTCGCTCACCATGGCGCCGCCCACCTTCAGGCCCTTGAGGCCCGCGTCCTCTATGAGCTTGGCCGCGAAGTGGCCGGCCGGCCGCTTGAAGAAGCTGCCGGCGCTGGGGAATTCCAACGGCTGCTTGGTGCGCCGGGCGGTCGTATATTCAGCGGTCTGTGCGCGGATGCGCTCCGGGTCTCCCGGTTGCAGGCGCAAGGCCACATCCACCACGGTCAGCGCGCCGTCGCTGGCCGCGCTGTGGCGGTAGCCGAAGGCCATCTGCCCGTTGGTGAAGGTTTGCAGCTGACCGTCGGGCGTCACGACGGTCACGGACTCGATGATGTCCTTCATCTCGCCTCCGTAGGCGCCGGCGTTCATGGCCGCGGCGCCGCCGATGGAGCCGGGGATGCCGCTGGCCCATTCCATGCCCGTAAGGTTTGCGCGGGCCGCCGCCGCGGCCACGGCCACCAGCAGCGCCCCGGCCTGGGCGCGCACGGCGGCGCCATCCACCTCGATGCGGGCGAACTGATCGCCAAACTGCAGCACCACGCCGCGGATGCCGCCGTCGCGCACCAGCAGGTTGCTGCCGTTGCCCAGCACCATCAGCGGCACACCCAGCCCGGCGCACAGGCTTAAGGCCCGCTGCGCGTCCTCGCGGGTGCGCGGCAGCACCAGCGCGTCGGCGGGCCCGCCCACGCGAAAGGTTGTATGCTCGCGCATGGGCGCGTCACGCAGCACCAGGTCCTCTCCCAGCGCCTCCTGCAGCTTCTCGATGATGCCCGAAATTGTCATAAATCCCAACCTTTTCCTTTCCCAATATGATACCGTATCCGGTAGCAAAACGCAAAGTAGAGCTTCCCGTACATAGTATGGACGGATGCGCAACCTTATGTAAGCGGAATTTCCTGCCGCCGGCTGGCGCGGCCGGCTTTGCAATGGCTTTGCGGAACCGCAGGCTTATCAAGTTTGTTCCCATGGCACCCCAAACCACGCTTTTCATAGGCGGCATTCCTTGCGATTGCCGGCCAATCGTATTATGATAGTTGTCGTGTCTCAACATGGCAGTTTGATATCTTAAACCTTTATCGGAGGTTGTCCTATGGATTACACAAGACGGTCCCGCCGGGCCAACCGCGGAAATTATTCCGCGCCGCAGCCCAGGGGCCAGCAAGGACCGGCTCAGCCGCGAGGCAACCGGCCCGCCGGCCGGCGCAAACTGCCGGTGCTGGCGCTGGTGATCATAGACTTGGCCGGCGCGGCCGCCCTTTTCGGCGCGATGTACTTAAGCTATACGATCCCCCGGGCCATCGACGTGACGCCCAGGCCGCTGCCGGTGCGCACGGCCAGCGCCCCGGTCAGTCCTTCACCCAGCGCCGACGCGCTGCAGAGCGCCATGCAAATAGAATCGGCGCAGGCAGGCGAGGCCAGCGCCGAGCCCACCGTGGAACCCACCCCCACGCCGGACCAAGGCCAGTTTGGGGCGCAGTTTGCCGACAAGTTCTCCGATGGGGAGGGCGAGTATACCGAAAATGGCTACCGCAGCCGGGACATCAGCGTGACCATGGAGAAGAAGCAGGAGAACGGCGTCACGTGGTATGTGGCGGATATTTACGTGCGCAATCTGGACAACTTCCGCACGGCCCTGGCCAAGGACACCTTCGGCTCGGGATACAGCGATACCACGCTGAACATGGCCGAGCAGAACAAGGCCATCGTGGCCATCTCCGGCGATTACTACAGCAACCACCGGACCGGCCCGGTGATTCGCAACGGTACGCTGTACCGCAATGACAAATTGGATGACGTGTGTGTTCTCTATAACGACGGCCAGATGAAGACCTTCGAGGCCGACGAATACGACGCCAACGACATCGAGACCAACGGCGCATGGCAGGTGTGGAGCTTTGGCCCGAAGCTGCTCAAGGACGGCCAGCCCATGGAGAAGTTCAACAGTACGCTCAACCCCAAGAACCCCCGCGCCGCCATCGGTTATTATGAGCCCGGGCATTATTGCTTCGTGCTCGTGGATGGCCGCCAGGAGGGTTATTCCGCAGGCTTTACGCTCAAGGAGATGTCGCAGTTGTTCTATGACATGGGCTGCAAGGCGGCTTATAACCTGGATGGCGGCCAGAGCGCCATCATGGTGTTCAACGGCAAGTGGGCCAACCAGCCCTATCGCAACGGCCGTAACACCAGCGATATTCTCTACATCGCCGAGAAGCAGTAGGAGGGCGGACGCGATGAAATGGATCAGGAACCTGCTTCCCCACCTTTGCCTGATGCTGGGCGGGGTTCTCATGACCTTCTTTATTTTGGACATCTACAACCCCGCCAGGGCGTTCCTGGAGAGGGAACCCACCAGGGTGCTGCTGGTCCTTTTCTTGCTGGCGGCAGCGGCGGTCAGCGTGCTGCTGGCGCGCAGCAACCGCCGGGAGGAATAGCGTTCATACCGCAGGTTTTTAAACCAGTCGCTGGCGGCTTAGAAAGGAGTACCCATAAAAATGAAGACGCTGATCGAGAACGACCGCCTGATCGTGCAGAGTGAGACCGCCGGCGCGCAGCTGCTGAGCATCCGCGCCAAGGCCGACGGCAGCGAATACCTGTGGCACGGCGACCCCAAATACTGGGGCCGCACCGCGCCCATTCTGTTCCCGGTGGTAGGGGCCACCGCCGGCGGCATCCGCGTGGGCGGCCAGACCTACCCGCTCAAGCAGCATGGCTTTGCCCGGGACAGTCAGTTTGATCTGATCTCCATCACGCCATCGGCGGCCACCTATCAGATGACCGATAATGAGGACACCCTTCGGGTTTTTCCATTTCGGTTTGCGTTCGATGTGGGCTATGCGCTGCGAGATAACGTGGTCACGGTGTCCCACCGGGTCGTCAACCGCGGCGACGGCGATATGTTCTTCTCCATCGGTGCGCACCCGGCTTTCCTGTGCCCGCTGGAGCCGGGGCTGCGCTATGAGGACTATGGCCTGACCTTCAACCGCGCTGAGACGCTGGACCGCGGCTTCATCAACATGCAGACCGGCCTCATCAATGGCCGCACCCAGCAGGTGCTGTACGGCGGAAACCGCGTGGCGCTGGACGCCCACAGCTTCGACGAGGGCGCCTGGCTGCTGGAGGGCTATGCATCCGATGCAGTAACCCTGAGCGCCCCCGGCGGCCAAAAGTCCGTCACGGTGCGTTTCCCAGGTCGCATGGGCGAGCAGGATGCGCAGCATCCGACCAGCCCCGGCTGGCCTTATTTGGGCCTGTGGGCGCCGCTCAACGCGCCCCACGCGGCGCAAGCGCCGCTATCGTCTTGCTCTCATAACGTCGCTGCGGCGCCGTCATTGCCGCAAGCCGGGGCAGCGCCGTTCGTGTGCATCGAACCTTGGCTGGGCATCGCCGACGCCGAGGGCTTTGCCGGCGATATCTCCGAGAAGAAGGGGATTATAAAGCTGGCGGCGGGAGAGGCCTTCGACTGCGCCTACGACATTGAAATTGGAATATAACCTGCCGGATTCGATAAAGCTAGAGTATCAATGCTGAATATGGCAGCAGGGCAGGAGGGATCTGGGTGTCAGCCCATCGCTTTTTCCTGGGAAAGGCCATCGGCACGATTGTGCTGTTTGCGGGTTTGGGGATCTATCTGCTGGTCAGGTATGTCTTGCGCCAATGAAGGTGTTTGCTCACACAAAGAGCGCCGGCCTCCGCCGGCGCTCTTTGTTGCAAAGTTCACAGCCGGCGGCTGACGTTCAGACCGAGTGGCCTTGGTCCGGCTGGTCCACTGCAGGTATATGGCCAGGAACGCCTGCCGGTCCGCCGCGCCGCACTTGCGGAACATGTTTTGTATGTGTTTTTTAACCGTGGCCTCGGAGATGTACAGCTGCGCGGCAATTTCCTTGTTGCTGCTGCCCTGCAGCACCTTGATGGCCACGTGGCACTCCCGCTGGGAGAAGCCCCTGGACGACAGTATGATTCGCGCTTTGTCGGGGTTCAAAGGCTCCGCAGGGTCCGCCTGCGCGGCTCCGCCGTTTTGCCGGGATCGGGCTTCCTGACGCAGCAGCAGGCTTAAAATCAGATAAAGCATGCTGCTCAGCAACAGCGGCGTGATCGCTTGGGCGGTCTTGGCCACGGTGATGGCCTGCGCCTGCGCCGGCGTCGCCAGAGAGAGCAGCGTGAGCAGAACGGTCATCGCGCCGGCGAAAAAGCTATTCCATCGGGCTTTATGTGCCAGATCAACCCAGCCATCGCCCTTGCGGTATTGCGCTGCGGTCAGCAGCAGCGTGCCCAGCATCACTGCCAGCAGTGGCGCCGGCTGCAGCATCTGCGGCCAGTCAAAGCGCATCAGCGCTCCCAGCGCCGCCAAAAACGCCACCATGCCCAGCGCCGATAGTAGGACCTGCCGTCTCATCATACATCCGGCCTTTATTCCAGCGTATCCAGTACTGTTTTGACCTTTGCTTGCACGGGCAGCACGAGGAAGACGAAGATCAGCGCGTACAACACGGTCAGCATGGCTACGGCCAGATTTGGGCCGATTTTTGCCGGATCATTCAAACTGGCCAGCACCCCCACGGAGCCGATCATCGTGCCCACAAATCCGCCCAGGAGAAAAGACTGAATGGCCAGACGGCAGGCACGGCGGATGCGTTTGAGCTCCAATGCGGTAAAGGGGTTTTCCTTGGCGCCCATGAGCTTGAAGCCCTTCAGAAAGTCTGGCAGCAGGCCCGACGCCAGCAGGATGGAGAGGCTCAAGCCCAGTATGACGAACAGGCTGGGGAAGTCGATGAAAGAGCCCAGAGTGGCGCTCAGCAGGCCCAACCCCGCTACTACGGCCAGAAAGAGAATCACACCGATCAGATACATGTTCAATACTCCTTTCCCTCGCCCGCCATTAGGCCGGACGGCACGATGATTATAGCGCCGGGCCGTTGCCTGCGCCATAATCCCCAGGGCGAAATCTGGTAGTATTGGCAGAATAATGCAGAATAATGGCGGAAAAGGTCAGAACCAAAACGGGTTGGTAATGTAAGTATCTGCTTGCTTTTAGTTTGCGTTGGTTATCGGAGCCCCCAGTTCCGCCATCACCCGGCGGTAGCGCTGCTCTTCATCGGCCTTGGTAGGCAATTGCGTGTTGTACAGCCGGTGGTGCAGCACGTCGGCATCCTTGAGGATTTCGTCGTAGGGCTCGTGCACCGCCTCCTTGCGGCTGTGCCGGGCGATGGCCGTGGCGTCGAGCTTGCTCCGCAAAACCTTCAACCGGTTATCCATTGCCTATTCCTCCCTCCTGCTTTTGATTGCGTTCTCCAATGCCAGCACAGGGCGATGCGTCGTCTTTTCTGATTCGGTTCATCAGCAGCCCGCCCAGAAATACTCCACTGACGATCCGGGCGAAATCCTCCTGCATCAGGGAAATCATCCAGGTGGCAGGCAAGAAAGGCAGGATGGGCCATATGTAGTCAATAAAAGCGATGGATAAGGATATGGCCCCCAGGAGGAGAAAGGCCGGCAAACTCAGCCGCTTGTTCTTGATCACAAAAACGGAATGCAGCAACGCTCCTGTCAGCACGGATAACAGTCCGGCGACTCCCGGGAAGATCCAGTAGCTCACTTCCGCACGAATGATATCCTTGAAATAAGGGTGGGTGATAGCAGCCTGGGCGACAACCACAAGGGTGATGAATAGAACTACAAAGACCCCTCTGCGCTTGCTCATTCCCGTCTCCTTAGGTAAGCGATATCCAAATTATAGATATTGTTGATCGTCAGATCAATGTCTTTCTCGCCTTTTATCCCAATGATCCGCGGATCGCAACAGTCAGATTTCTCATTTTCTTCACAAAGTGGGGCCTTTGCGCTGTGTTATAATGAATGTGGAAATTCCCGCCAATACTAAAGCAACAACCCGCGAGAGGATTATATGAACATCTTCGACATCATTGGCCCCATCATGATAGGCCCCTCCAGCAGCCACACGGCGGGGGCTGTGCGCATCGCCGCCATGGCCCGTTCGCTTTTGGGGCAAGAGCCCGAGCGAGCCAACATTGTACTCTTTGGCTCCTTCGCCCAGACCGGCGAGGGCCACGGCACGCGGCTGGCGCTGCTGGGCGGCCTGCTGGGGCTGGACGTTTCGGACCCTTCCATTGCACACAGCGACGAGTTGGCGCGGCAACGGGGCTTGCAGGTGACCTTTGAGCAGAGCGCCGACGAGCCCCGGCACCCCAACACGGCGGGGCTGGAGCTGACTGACGCCCAGGGCGGTGTCCTCACCGTGACCGGCGTGTCATTGGGCGGCGGCCGCGTGCAGATCACCGATATCGACGGCATCGAAGTGCAGATTCGCAGCGACACGGCGGCGCTGGTGCTGTTCCACACCGACACCACCGGCGTGCTGGCCAGCCTCACGCGGGTGTTCGCGTCCCAGGGCGTTAACATCGCCTCCATGAGCGATTTCCGCGAGCGCCGTGGCGGCCGTGCCATTGCCGTGTTTGAGATAGACACCATGGCCGATGAGGATCTGCGCCGGGCGCTGGTCGCTTTGCCCCATGTGCACCATGTTGTGGCTCTGCCCGGCAGCGTGGCCGACGACGGCCCCGGCGGCAACGCGCTCTCATTGGCCCAGCTGGCTGAGCGGGCGCAGGAGCGCGGTGCGGCGATTTCACAGATCGTGCTGGAGGAGGAGGCCGCCCGTGCGGGCGCCGGCCCCGAACAGGTTTTGGAGGAATTGAAGCCTTATCTGAGCGCCATGCGCGAAAGCGTGGACGAAGGCCTGCGCTCCGGCGAGCGCAGCCGCAGCGGCCTCTCCGGCGGCGATGCCCAGGCAGTGGCCCGGCATGGCGGCTCGCTGCTGGGGCCGCTGTTTGGCACATTGGTTGCCCGCGCCATGGCAGCGCCGGAGTGCAACGCCCGCATGGGCCGCGTGGTGGCCAGCCCCACGGCAGGCAGCTGCGGCGTGCTGCCGGCGGTGCTGCTGACCATGGCGGACATCACCCGTTGCGACGACGAAGCCCTGCTGCGGGCGCTTGCCACCGCCGGCGGTGTGGGTTTGGCCATCGCCCGGCGGGCCACGCTGGCCGGTGCTGCCGGCGGCTGCCAGGCCGAGTGCGGATCCGCGGCATCCATGGCTGCCGCCGCCGCGGTGGAGCTGGCCGGGGGCAGCCCGGAGGCGGCGGTGCACGCCGCGGCGCTGGCCATGAAGGGCCAGATGGGCCTGACCTGTGACCCCGTGGGGGGGCTTGTGGAGGTGCCTTGCGTCAAGCGCAACGGCTTTTCGGCCACGGCGGCCTTCACCGCGGCGGAGATGGCACTAAGCGGCGTGCGAAGCGTGGTGCCGCCGGACGAGGTTATTGAGGCCATGCGCGACACCGGCCGCCGCCTGCCACGGGAACTGCGGGAGACCGCCCAGGGCGGTTTGGCGCTGAGCTCTGTGGGCCGAAGGGTGGATGAATGGCTCAAGAGCAACGATCCGGCCAGCCATTCCTGACGACATCGGCCCAGCGGGAGGTGCGCGATGAGGAAAGCCGAGGCCAACGCTGCACCAGGGCGATTGAATTTGCAGCCTGCGACCATACGCCCCCCGAATGGTGGGCCTGTCGCTTTCATAAAATTTCTGGAGGAGAGTATGCACATCATTGATCTGCGCAGCGACACCGTAACGCTGCCCACCGAGGAGATGCGCGAGGCCATGGCCCGGGCGCCGGTGGGCGACGATGTGTATGGCGACGACCCCGCGGTGAACGAGCTGGAGGCGCGCTCCGCGGCGCTGCTGGGCAAGCAGGCCGCCATGTTCGTGCCCAGCGGCACCTTCGGCAACCAGGTGTGCGTGATGGCCCACACCCGCCGCGGTGACGAGATTTTGCTGGGGGAGGACGCCCACATCCTGTGGCACGAGGGCGGCGCGGCGGCGGTGCTGTCCGCCGTACAGACGCGCACCTTCCCGGTGGATGGCCGGCGCATCGACGTGGCCCGGTTGGAAGCCATGATCCGCCCCGACGACATCCACGAGCCGCCCACCGGCCTCATCTGCCTGGAGAACGCCCGGGGCAACGGCATGGCGCTGGGCATGGAAACGATGCGGGCTGTGCGCGCGCTGGCCGACCGCCACGGCATACCCGTGCACCTGGACGGAGCGCGGCTCTTCAACGCGGCCAACGCCTTGGGCTTGAGCGCCCGGGAGCTGGCCGATTGCACCGATTCGCTCAGCTTCTGTCTTTCCAAGGGCCTGGCCGCGCCGGTTGGCTCGGTCGTCGTGGGCAGCGCCGATTTCATCCGCCGGGCCCGCCGCTGCCGCAAGCTTATGGGCGGCGGCCTGCGCCAGGCGGGCATATTGGCGGCGGCGGGCATTTGGGCGCTGGACCACATGGTGGAGCGCCTGGCCCAGGACCACGAGAATGCCCGGCTGCTGGCGGCGGCGCTGTCGGCCATCCCCGGCGTGACCGTGGACACCGACGCGCTGGACATCAACATGGTATTTTTTACCTTGCCGGAGACCATCCTCCCCTCGGCGAAGCTGTGCGAACGGCTGCTGGAGCGTGGCATCAAGGCCCAGGGGTGGGATGGCAGCTACCGCTTTGTGACCCACCACGGCGTGGGCCGCGAGGACATCGACACCATCACGCAGGCCATGCGCGCTTGCGTTGCCGAGGCACAGGGGGGTTGACAATGAATCGCGAGGACGCGTCCGTGCAAAATCCGTTGCTCATCGACGCCCATTCGGACTTTCTGTGCGACGTGTATGACCGCCGCCGCCGGGGAGAGACCAGGGTGCTGGAGCGGCTGTACTTGCCCTCGTGGCGCGCGGGCCATCTGCGGGTTGTCGTGGCGGCCATCTATCTGGAGACGTTTCTGGTGCCCCACCTGGCGCTGGAGACGGCGCTGGAGATGATCGACGGTCTCAATATGGAGATCGAGGAATCGCCGGGCCTCTTCGCGCTGTGCCGCACGGCGGCGCAGCTGGACCGGGCGCTGGAGCAGGGCCGCGTGGCCGTGCTGCTGTCGCTGGAGGGCGCCGAACCCGTCGGCACAAACCTGAGCCTGCTGCGCACGCTGCATACGTTGGGCGTGCGGCTGATGGGCCTTACGTGGTCCCGGCGCAACGACGCTGCCGACGGTGCGGCCACGGCGCTGGGTGGCCGGCGCAGCCCGGCGGGCCTTACGGCCTTCGGCCGCGAGCTGGTGGCCGAGGCCGTGCGGCTGGGCATGGCTGTGGATATCAGCCACTTGAACGACGCCGGTGTGGCGGATCTGCTGACGCTGGGCGTGCCCAGGCTGTTCGCCAGCCACAGCAACGCCCGGGCGCTGCTGGATAAGGAGCGCAACATCCCCGACGACTGGATCCGCTCGCTGGCGGCCCGGGGCGGCGTGATCGGCATAAACGGCGTAAACACGCTGACCGCCGCTGACGACGCCGACGCCACGGTTGAGCGCGTGGCTGACCATGTGGAGCACATTGCGGCGGTGGCCGGTCGGGCCCATGTGGGCCTGGGGCTGGATTTCTGCGCCGATCTGCCGGAGTTCGGGCCACAGAGGCCGCTGCAGCCCGGCGAGCGCGCCATCATGGACATTCTGGGCGACCATGCCGGCGTATCGGCGCTGCTGCAGGAGCTCAAGGCTCGCGGCTGGCCGGAATCCGACATACGCAATGTGGCAGGGGAGAACTTCCTGCGATTTTTCCGGACGGCATTGCCGAGGAAATAGACTGTACCATTTGGGGGTGTATTCGATGAACGATTATCCCTACGAACAACGGTATCACCGCCCGCGTAAAAGCGGCCGAGGCTGGGTCTCGGCTACGCTGCTGCTGCTGGGGTTTCTGCTGGGCATCGTGGTCACACGGGCGCTGCCAACTGCCCGCGTGGGCGCGCCGCAGGTCACCGTGACAGCGCTGGTCACGGCGACGGGTCCCGCCGCCACGGCGGTGCCCATGATCCCCGGCGCTCAGGCGGACATTCCGGCCATCGCCCGCAGCGTGGGCCCGGCGGTGGTGGCCGTTGTGAACCTGGGTAGCGACTGGCGCACCGGCATGGAAGACACCGAGCAGGGTTCGGGTTCCGGCGTTATCCTGAGTGCCGACGGCACCATCGTAACCAATTATCACGTGATACAGGGCGCCAGCCGGCTGCAGGTGATCTTAAACGGCGGCAGGACCGTGGACGCGCGGGTGCTGGGCGCGGACCAGCAGTCCGACCTGGCCGTGCTAAAAATTGAGGCCGATGGCCTGGCCGCCGTGGCGCTGGGGGATTCCGACGCCGTGGAGGTGGGCCAGACCGTCATCGCCATCGGCAGCCCTCTGGGCACCGAACTGGCCGGCACCGTAACGGCGGGCATCGTCAGCGCCGCCAATCGCGACCTCATCATGGACGGCTATAAGTTCACGATGATACAAACCGACGCTGCCATCAACCCCGGCAACTCCGGCGGCGCGCTGGTGAATGCCCGCGGCCAGCTCATCGGCATCAACTCCGTCAAGACCGTTTCTGCCGGCACCGATGAGTATGGCAACAACATCGCCGCCGAGGGAATTGGCTTTGCGATCCCGATCAACACCGCCCGGCCCATCATCGAGCAGCTGATCCGCGACGGCGTCATTCGCCGGCCGGATGTGGGCCTTGTGGCCGCCCGGGAGATCACAGCCGAAGAGGCGCAGTTCTACAATGTGCCTCAGGGTGTGATGATCCGCCGGCTGCGCTCCGGCGGCCCCGCCGCCCGGTCCGGCATGCGCAACGGCGACATCGTGACCGCCATCGGCGACACGTCTGTCACGACGATTTCCGCGCTGCAGGATGCCGTGCAGGGCCATGCCATTGGCGACACGGTGGCCGTGAAGGTTTGGCGCAGCGGACAGGAGCAGAGCTTCGATGTGACGTTGGATGACGGTGGGAACTGATACAATGGCTGAGAACCGCCTGTTTGCCGCCATCGCCTTTGCCCAGGAGGAGCGCCTCGCCCTGCGACGGGCGGCGGAGCCGGTGCTCTCCCGCTGCCGGGGCCGCATTGTGGATGCGTCGCTGTATCACATCACCTTGCGCTTCTTCGGCCCCGTGCCGCCGCGGCAGGTGGGCTCCATCACCGCGGCCATGCAGCGTGCCGCCGCCCAGGCGAGGCCCTTCCCCATGGAGAGCGGCGCTGCCGGCCGCTTCGGCAACCCGGCCTCGGCGGTGCTGTGGTTGGGGTTGAAGACCGGTCAGACGGAGTTGACTGCGCTGTATGGCATATTGGGACGGGAACTTGCGGCCGCCGGCTGGCCGCCGGAGGATCGGCCCTTCCGCAGCCACATCACACTGGGGCGGGACGTGGACACCCGGCCCGCGCAGCCGCTGGGCGGCTTATCGCTGGAGGCGGTGCCGCTGCGGGCGCGGGGGATCACGCTTTATGACAGCGTGCGGCGGGAGGGTAGGCTCAGATATGAGGCGGTGTTTGAGGCTTTGTTTTCGACTCAAGCATAGTATCGGGTAAGTATGTAATCATTGCTTACTTGAAATATCTTCTGAGTCCATTCGGCGAGCTAGAAGAATAAGATAAACCGCAAAAGCTAGCAGTTCAGAGACCAATAGAGTACCGTTTATTATGGCGAAAGGATTTGAATATTCCGGATAGTAATGAAGAATTTTTGAAGAAATTGTCTTGCATAAGAAAGATAGAACAAGAAACGCTATACTTATATAGAGGGATTTTTTCTCCTTATGTAACAATCTGTTTATTGAATCGTTTTTGCTTAATATCTGTCCGTCTACAAGAATAATTCTTTTAATCAGGAAAACGAGTAATGTAAATAAAACCAAAAGAATGACCACATGAGTAAGTTGATCTGCCAAGCTTAAATGCTTGACAACAATTACCAATCTATCAATAAACAATTTCATAATATTCCTACCGCACATTTATGATTTGCTCACCTAATGAAGTCAGATATATGTTCACGAATGAACTCTGAGTTAAGTGACTCCAAGTTTTCCTTATCAAAAGTTTCAACAAAAATATCATCAAACTCATGGAAAGGGTATAACTCCGTCTTTACAGCATACCCTTCGATGGTATCGGAACGAAATACTTCCAAACTGGATATGTCGATATGATGCTTTAAAACAAAGTCAGAGAATATGGTCTCCATTTGATGAGCGCCTATTCTTCTCAACGAATCAGGAAGATAAGGGGCTGTATATCGACTGGGGTTTACAAAATACTGACACAGCCCGCCATTCTGAACTTCCCAATCAAACAATATCACTGTATACGCTACTTTTTCTGAGTCGTTCATTGCAGCAAGTTTTTCGGCTTCCATTGCTGGGCCATAACTGTAATCTATTTTGGTTATTATCGCCATTATTAGGCCTTCGTCTGAAAGTTTCAGCAATTGTTCTTCAGTCATGTTACATTTAATCGCGTCATCTACACGAAAAGCAGCTTTTATTCCGATGGCTATCAAAACCACGAGCACTGCAACGGACAATATGGCAATGATGATCCAGAGATACCATTTCATCGTATTCTCCTCATCCATACGCTGAAGTTGCCTTAAACTATTCATACACAAATTAAACACTGTGTTTTAGACATTATATGACTTGCCGATTAGCCACACAATAAGAATCGTAACAAGTATGTTATTACGCTATTACCACGCTTCATCAGATGCCCGCCTGTGTTAGGCGCTGAAAGCGGGGGCAGACGAGGGGAATTGTGCTTTTATGACAGCGTGCGGCGGGAGGGGATGCTCAGGTATGAGGCGGTGTTTGAGGTTCCGTTCTCCAGTTCGTATGAAAGACCTCCTTTTGTTTTCATCCAACAACAAGAGGTCTTCTTACATTGCTTTTTGGGTCCAGTTCAAGTAGCGTTCTATTCTTTTGTTATCTTGATTTCTACATCCCTGGGCAAAGCCAGTCCGCACGCCACTTCTACCCCTTTGATGATTGCTGAAGGCACAGGGCAGGCAGCATGTCTGCAATATTTCTTCGCCAGTTCATATACGGCTGAATCGCCAAGTTTGGCGAAGCATACCTCGTATCCATCAACGGTTTTTGGTTCCTGCTCCATAGGCTTGATGTTCGGGCAGTCTGTGCAAATTTCAATCACAGCCGTCTGCATATCATCAGAATCCACCTTTATGGAAGTTTGCAAGCCGCAGACGCCCGGATTTACCTTAACTTCAACCATCGATGACAAATCCTTTCCAATTATTTTGTCTCGGAAAACGCTAATAAATTTCATCAAAATTCTATACCTGTATTTTAACTCATAACTTGTGACGGCACCAGTGATAGACGCGCCATATCCACATACTACAAAAAGGGCCGCGGTTTTACGCAGCCGCGCCTCGGGCGAGTTGCCTATACAAGTGGCGCTTATGGCGGTATGTTTCATGTGATATAATTCCCCTGTTCAGTTTGGATTCGAATTTGGCATATTCATATACGAAAGAACGAGATTTTGAGGAATTATGAAAATGGAAATGAGTCGCACCGCCGGCCAGGAACAGTGTTTCAAGCTAAACGACGCAACCGGCTATTTTCAATGCATGGGCGTGGATGTGATGGCCTTCGACGACATTTACCCGGAAGGGCATCAATCCGGCGTAAGCATCATCATGCACGGCAACCGTATCGCCACCAACGGCGATATCCGCTTTGAACAGACGCCCGGGCAATGGCAGCCGGTGCCCAAGCAAGGGGAGCGCGTACCGGATGTTGCGGCGAATACGATCACAACCTCGCTGAGTTTTCCGGACACATCCAGGCACTTAAAAGGCTTTAATCCGATGATCTATCCGGATTTCCAGTTCAATTATAAGGTTGTTGTCAAGGGTGAGGGCAGGTCGGTCAAGGTTGCTGTGGATTTGGATAGACCGATACCGGACAAGTTTGCAGGCAAAATATGCTTCAACTTGGAACTGTTTCCCGGCGCGCTGGTCGGAAAGCCCTGGATCATGGATAACCGTCAGGGGATCTTTCCTGAGCAGCCCAATGGCCCTGTCCTGTCGTTGCAGCCCAATTATTTGCACAGCGGAGAGTTCGCCGAGCCAGACGCCAGGGCGGACAAAAAGCACCTGTCTGGCGACAACAATGGATACAACCCAATCATAGCCGATGATATCATTGCCGAACCGTATGCCGTTGGCAGGCGGTTTACGGTGCGGCCCGACGACCCCTACAGCCGCTTTACCATTGAAAGCAACGCGGCGGAACTTAAACTGTATGACGGACGCATGAACCACAACAACGGCTGGTTTGTGGTGAGCTCTGAGGTGCCTTCCGGTGCCACCCAAAATGCGATTCAATGGGTTATCACGCCCAATGTCGTAGAGAGCTGGAAATATGCGGCGGTTGTGCAAACATCGCAGGTGGGATACCACCCCAATCAAACAAAGACAGCGATCATTGAGCTGGACAAACAGGAAAGCAACCGCGAGCAACCGGTGCTCTTCCAAATTACAGAGTCGGGAGAAAAACAGGTTTTCTCGGCTGCCGGGCAGGAATGGGGACAATTCCTCCGCTATCACTACCTGAAATTCGATTTCACGGACATAAGGGAAGAAGGTCTGTATCAAATCCGTTACGGTTCATCGGAATCGTCCATTTTCCGCATCGCCAAGGATGTCTACGATCGGGGTGTCTGGCAGCCGGTACTGGAATATTTCCTTCCGGTGCAGATGTGTCATATGCGGGTGAATGAAAAGTACCGCGTATGGCATGGCCTTTGCCATGATGACGACGCGCGAATGGCTCCGCTTAATTTCAATCACATCGATGGATATGCACAGGGGCCTTCGACACTGACGAAATACCAGCCGGGCGATGCCGTGCCGGGGTTGAACATTGGCGGCTGGCATGATGCCGGCGATTTTGACCTTCGTGTGGAGTCTCAGTCCGGTGAGTTCTATATCCTGACCCTGGCGTATGAAGCCTTTGGCGTCAACTACGATGTGACCACCATCGACCAGGGCAGCCGAATCACCGAAATACACCAGCCCGATGGCAAAAACGACATCCTGCAGCAGATAGAGCATGGAGTCTTGTCTGTAGTGGCCGGGTATCGCGCATTGGGTCGGCTTTATCGGGGGATCATCGAAGGCGACCTGCGGCAATATGTTCATCTTGGCGACAGCGCGGTCATGACCGACGGCATCAAAGGCAATGCTGACGACCGCTGGGTGTTTACCGAAAACAATCCGCCGCGGGAACTGTCCACCGCCGCCCATCTGGCTGCAGCTTCCCGGGCATTGAAAGGGTTCAACGAATCCTTGAGCGCCCAGGCGTTGGAGGCCGCCCGTGAGCTTTACAAGGTTACAGATGGGGCTGGCCGCGCCAGAGCGGCAAAAATTCATGCCGCGGCAGAATTATTCATAACCACCGGCGAGCAGGAGTACAAAGACTTTTTGCTGTCGGAAACCGAGTATATCGCAAGCGTCATGGACAAAGTGGGCTGGTTCATTGCGCGGGTGGAAAGCGCGATGGACGACGCCGGCTTCTCAAAGGCCATTCGCGGCACCTTGCCGGCTTTGAAGGAGCAGTTGGTCCAGCTCAGCGCCGAAACACCCTACGGCATACCGTACCGTCCGCATATTTGGGGAGCCGGCTGGGGCATCCAGAAGCTGGGATTTGAGTACTATTTCCTGCACAATGCTTATCCCGAGGTATTCGACCCCGAACTGATTTTCCATGCGCTGAACTTCATTTTGGGATGCCATCCGGGCTCCAATACGATGTCCTTTGCGTCGGGCGTCGGCGCCAAATCCGCAACGGTTGGGTACGGGCTGAACCGCGCCGACTGGTCGTATATTCCCGGCGGAGTCATTTCGGGCACGGCGCTGATCCGCCCTGACTTTCCCGAACTTCTGGTGTTCCCTTATCTGTGGCAGCAGGTGGAATATGTACTGGGAGGCGGTTCCTCGCACTTTATGTTTATGGCGTTGGCGGCGCAGCAAGTTGCGAACGGTACCCGCCACACCGGCGGCGGCCACTAGGCCGCAACAGCCACGTCTTCTCTTGCATACAAAAAAGGGCTGCGGTTTTGACCGCGGCCCTTTTCCGTTTCTTCCCGGGAGCCTGCGGATTTTAACCGCCAGCTTCCGCCAAACCCTCCTTTTTCACGCTGACCTGCCCGCTGGCGTCCTTACCCAGCACGGTGACGACATACCGCCCCGATGCGGGCACCTCCACGGTGAAGGCGCAGGAAGTCAACCCCCTGCCGCGGTAGACAGCGCTGCCGTCCATGGCGTGGATGGACAACCGGATATCGCCGCCCGCGTGGGCGATTTCCACCTGCAGCGTGTCGCCTGCTTCCAACGATAGTTCATGGTTTCTTTCCCCGTTCCATTGCGTGAAGGCGAGAGAATAGGCTTTGTCATCGCCCTGCCCGGCGGGTTGGGCGCCGGCGGTGCAGGCGCACAGGCTCAGCGCCGCCAGCAGCACAGCCGTGAGGGGGATCAATCGTTTTGTCATGGGTCTTGCCTTCCTTTCCCGGCGGGTGGCCGTCACCGGGCCGTCACCCGCAGCAGTTCGTCCACAAACCTGTCGCTCTCGTTGATCCACGGCGAATGGCCGGAATGTTCAAACCACACGATCTCCTTGGCCGGAGCATCCAGCCCGTCGGCATACTCCTGTGCCAGCGCCGTTGGCGCGTTCAGGTCATGCTTGCCTAGGAAGAAATACACCGGCGTTTCCAGCTTTGTGTAATCGGTGCGCATGTCGATGTCATACAGCTGCTGATACACATGGTTGAAGGTGTCGATGACGCCCCGGGCATAGTTGATCTTGTCCAGTATGCCGTATTCGCTGGAGAAGATATCCCGCAGGGTGTTGTAGCCCGCGTTGCGGATCTCCGGGTTCGCAGTCATTTTGGCGGTCAGATAGTTCAGATACACGGCGCTTTTCCACGTCACGCCCTTGCCGTAGTAGGGAGGCTCGCCGTTGGCTTGCAGGTTTCTGATCGTGTCCGTATCTCCGGCTGCCTCGGCCAGCTCCATGGCCAGCCGGTAGTCCAGGCGTTCGGTCTGGGCGAAGTCCACCATCTGCGCCGCGCCAACAAAGGCGTGATACAGCTCCGGATGGCGGTCCACCAGGAAAATGCCCAGCGCGCTGCCCCAGGATTCGCCGACAAGGATGATCTTTTCCTCTGCGAAGCGCTCCCGCAGATAGTTGGTCAGTGCGTATCCATCCTGTACGTAGGTTTCCGGCGTGATGTTGGCGATGTCGTCGGCATAGTAGGACTTGCCCGAGCCGGGTTGATCCCAATTCACGACGACGAAGTGCCGCTCCAGCTGCGACAGATCGTGGCGCACAGCCGCCATCTGGGTGCCGCCGGGGCCCCCGGCCAGGAACAGCAGCACCGGGTTGTCCTGGCTGTGGCCGCGTATGCTGATCCATTCTTTTCTGCCGTTGAGCTCCACCTGCCGAAGCTCGGCGATGCTGCCCTCCGCGGGGTTCCCACGCTCATCCAGGATTGGCGGGGTGGAGGCGGTGAGCTGGGTGAAGAGCGCCAGGCCCGCGCCGGCGGCCAGCGCCGCGCCGCACACCACGGCGGAAGTCTTAAGCCGCGCCGCCAGCCTTTTTTCGGCGGCCTGTGTTCCGTGGGCCAAGGCGCATCGGATGCCCAGCGTCAGCGCGCACAGCGCCGCCACCAGCGCTGTCAGCAGCAGGGCCATAAAAGCAATCATCGGAATCATCGAAGAGTTCCCCTTTCTGATTTAAAAAGTTCTTTGCCGTAGGTGTTTTCCAGCACGTTGCCCATGATCGGAATGTCGGTGATGACGCTGCTCTGCAGGCACAGCCCGCTCTCCAGAATCAGCGCGTGTATCCAGCGAATCTTGTGCGCTTCCTTCAGCGGTTCCCGGAAGACCAATTGCCCGCCGCCCTTCAACCGGCCGGCCAGCGCCGGGACGATGCGCTGCAGATCGTCGCAGGGAATGTCGTGCAGCGCCAGGTGGCAGTAAGCCAGATCAAAGCACCCGCCAGGCAGCGGGAATTCGTACAGTTTGCCCAGCCAAAAGGACACGTTGGCGTGCCGGCGGAGCGTCTTGCGGCACGCGGCCAGCCACCGCCCGGAGACATCCACGCAGGTCAGGCTCCCGCGCGGCAGCCTGCGCGCCGCGTAATAGGCCACTGCTCCCATGCCGCACCCGAAATCCAGCACGGCTTCTGCGCCCTCCAGCGGCAGCCGGTCGGCAAAGCTCTTGCAGACGTCCTTGCCGTAGAGGCGAAACAACATCTGTGTCAGCAAGACTTCGCAGCGTGACGGTTCCTGGCTCATTCCGATCCCTCCTTTTATAAAATAAGCCGGATTTCCTGTTCACCCGCATTCTAGCGGATGAACCTGAAATCCGGCCCGGACTTATCTTAAGTACAGCTTAAACCTTGGGAAGGATGATCCGGAACAGGCAGCCCCGGTGCGTGTCCGCGAGCAGAGCCAGGCTTCCGCCGTGGGCCTGCACGATCCGCTGGGCGATGGAAAGGCCCAAGCCGGTGCCGCCGGTCTGGGAATTGCGGGCATTGTCCGCCCGCACGAAGGGCAGAAAAATGTCCTTGGCCAGTTCCGGCGGTATGCCCACGCCATCGTCCTGGAACAGTATGACGATGGCATCGGCCTCCTCCGACAGCCGCACCGAGACCGCGGTTCCCTTGGGGTTGTAGCGGGTGGCGTTGTCCGAGAGGTTGTGCAGCACACGGCTCATTTGCTCCGCGTCGATCATCGCATAAGCCGGCTGGTCGGGAATGTCGAACTCATAGGCAAAGCCGGCATGCTCAAGCGCCGGCAGCAGCTCGCCGCAGACCTGCCGCAGGTATTCGCACGCATCGGTTCTGCGGGGCTTCAGCGTGAATTCCGGGCTGTCCAGCTTGGAGAGCTCGAACAGCCCCATCAGCAGCCGGTTGGCCCGCTGGGCGTTTTTCAGTATGACGCTGACATAGGAGGCCACTTCTTCGCCCAGCTGCTCCGCCCTTTTCAGGCACAGCTCCGCGTAGCCGGTGATGCTGGCCAGCGGGTTTTTCAGGTCGTGGGACACATCCAGTATCAACCGTTTGCGGTCGTCGTCGGCCTGCTTTCGCAGGGCGGTCTCGCGCTCGATGCGCTCGGCCATGTCGTTGAAGGTGTCCTGCAGCTCGGCGAACTCGTTTTTCAGGCGCAGGTTCACCCTGGCGGAGTAGTCGCCCTCCCGCAGCCGGCGCGCGCCTTCGCACAGCTTGCGCAGCGGCGTCGTGATTCGCACCGAGGTGACCCTGGAGAAGACCACGGCGAACAGCGCCAACAGTAGCAGGTAGAAACCAATGCCGGCGGCAAACGCGCCCGCCACGGTCCCCATGTCACGGGAGGCGGCGCTGCGGTTGTATGCCAGGTCTACGTCCAGACGGATCGAGGTCGGAAACGTGACCACCAGCCAGAAGTGCGCTCTGGGGTTATATACAACGTCGATGTGGTAGGGCAGGCCAACGGCTTGGCTGCCGGTCAAAAAGTCGGTGAATTCGCCCGCGGTGAGCTGCGTTTTGCCGATGATGTCCAGCCCGTGGGAAGAAACCACCCGGTATTGAGCGTCGATGACCTGCACACCGCCGCCGTTTTCCACGACCGGCGCGGCGTCGATGCCGGCGATGTCGTCCCGCATCAGCGAGTTGGCGGGATATACGTTCTTCATCAGGTTGCGGGAAATCGCAGGGCTCACAAAGGACAGAAACAAAAAGGCCAATGCCGCCGCCAGCAGCGACAGCAGGAAGACGGTCAGGTAGTTGAGCAGAAACTGGCTGGAAAGCCTACGCTTCATTGGCCGTCCTCCGTCCGGTGCAGCTTATAGCCCAGGCCCCGTATGGTCTTGATATATGTGGGTTTCTGCGGGTCCGGCTCTATCTTGTTGCGCAGGTGGCTGATGTGCACCATGATCGTGTTGTCGTCGTAGTAGTAATCCTCTTCCCACACGGCGTTGTACAGCTGTTTCTTTGTAAAGACCCTCTCGGGGTTCTCCAGAAAGTACTGCAGCAGCTTATACTCCTTGGCGTTGAGCTCAATGGGCCGGTCGTCCACATAGGCACAACAGCGCTCCCGGTCCACGCGCAGGCCGCCATACCGCAGCGGTGCGGCCTCGCGCTGAGCCGTTCCCAGATACTCGTGGCTCCTGCGCAGCTGGGCGGCCACCCGGGCCATCAGCTCGTTCATGGAGAAGGGCTTGGCCAGATAGTCGTCGGCGCCCAGGCCCAGGCCCAGCACCTTGTCCATGTCGCCGGTTCTGGCTGTCAGAAAGATGACGGGTATCGTGCTGGTCTCCCGTATCTTGCGCAGCAGGTTGAAGCCGTCCAGCCGGGGCATCATCACGTCCAGTATGGCCAGGTGCACGGTTTCGCTCTTCAGCAGCTCCAGGGCCTGCACGCCGTCGCCGGCGGGCAGCACCCGGTGGCCCTCGCCCTCCAGGCTGATTTGCAGCAGGCTGCGAATGTCCGCTTCGTCTTCCGCTACCAGTATGTTCATGCCAGCGCTCCGAAAGGCCCGGCGGTGGCGCGGGCCGTTGTTTATTGCGGTATATCCGCAGCATCAGTATAGCATAGATGGGGTTGGATGGAATTTGCCGGCGGGGGATTTAAGATGGATTTAAGGGTACATTGCGATGCTGTCAGTGGATTGCGGCGCCAAAGGGCCGGCCGGGATGTCCCGGCCGGCCACAGAGTGCCGGTATCACTCCAGCAGCGCCAGTGACGCAATCCAGGATTCGATCCGTTCGCTGTAATCAGCAAAATTATCCGCTGGCGTAGAGGTATGAAAGCGATAATCCATCGAATCTGTTTGTATATAGAGATCCACGTTCGTCCGGGTGTCCTCGTTTGCGCCGGTGGTGTAGGTTGCCCGCCATGCGGGGTAAGTCAGCAGTGTGGAAACGGCGGTATCCTTTTTGATTTCCATGGGCACGACCGCACTGTCGCCGAGCGCCAAAATGTGCGCGGTGATGCTGTGCTTGTCGGAATCCACTCTTTCCACGCCCTCCAGCACAATGCTGACCGTGCCGTCATACAGCAGCTCCTTTCGGTAGGTGCCATCTTTCCGGAACACCGAGCTGACTTCTTTCAGTTTGTCGGTCAGCGCCAAGGCTTCCAGCGTTAAGACGCCGGCGTTCTGGGCGGCGGCATCCGTCAATTGCGCATACAACTCGGACTCGCTCATGTTGGCGTTGTCGCTGCACCAGGTGTACTGTATCCCCTTAACCGCGACCGAAAGCATATAGTACTCATACAAGCCGATCACATGCTGGATGGTTGCGTCATATTGCGTCTCGAGGATTTCCCGCGTTTCCGCGCTCAGCGCAGCGTAGGAACCGCTGATATGAAATGGCTTTGAGCCGGTCGGCAGCAGGATGCCGAGCACGCGGTCGTCGGGAGCTTCGGTGCAGTAATAGGGCGCCGCGTCGTCAGCCATCGGCTGGGCATCGTAAAACACCATGGCCCCATTCAGCAGTGCATAGGTGCAGGGGAACCCGCCGAGCAGATAGGCTGTCTCGTTGTAATCGCTGATATCACCATAAGGGTTTGGTTCGCCCTTGCCGCACAGGGCGGTCACGTCTTCACGGGTCATCTCCAAAAGGGAGCTCAAGTCCGCATCGATGCTCATGGCGCTGGCTGTGGCGCTGGCGGATGGAGTGGGTACAGGCGTGGCCGTGGGCGAGGGCGTCGCCGCAATCGTCGGCGCAACCGTTGTTGCGGCCGCCGTTGAGATGGGGGTTGCGGCGGTGGGCGTGCAGCCGGCGGCCAGCAGAAGCGTTACGGCCAGAAGCAGCGTCAGATGCTTTTTCATGGGCGGTGGCGTCCTTTCTATGGATACAGTTTTGAAAGTTGTTTCATGGTTCTGCTACGAGACGGTAAGCGACGGTATCAAAGCTCCCATAGGGCTGCAGGCTTTCTTCGGTATAAAGCAGCACGCGGTGGTTTGCGCTGTCGATCTGCCAGCGCGTACACGCGCTGAGGTCCTCAAAACAGGGATTTTCGCAGGAGGGAGCGGGGGCGCACCAATCGTTGATACCGGTTGTGATGGGGTCAAGAGCGCCGGACTGCAGGCGCTGCGCATCGGTCATGCCGAAGTACTGCAGGCCGGCACCCTGCGTGGTGCCGTTTTCAAAGGTGGTATCCATATGAAACCAGGCGTTGTCGAGCCGGACGATATTCCATTCATGGGCGGTATCGTTTGTCATGAAGGCGCTGCCCGAAAGGGAATCCATATCCATCTGCAGCAAGAGAAAACGATAAACGCCCGCGTAACTTTGGCAGATGCCGTGGCCATCCATGAGGGCATGATACGGCGTTACATCGTTGCCATCGGTATACGTGATGTTCTGGGCCGTCCATCGATAAAGCGCCAGCGCGCGCTCACAGTCGTTATACGATGGCTTGGCCGTTGAGCGGATAACGGCTTCCACGCGAGTTTGAAAGGCTTGTATGCACGCCTCATGCTCCGCCGCATCATAAACATAGCGAAGCGACACAGTGGTTCCTTTTTGGTCGATCGTATAATCGCTCAGCAGCACACTCAGGGGAAACTCGGCATACAAGCACGACAGGGCGGCGCTCGCTGCGCCTTTGCCCAGCAGAACTTTCTCCTTGTGCTGCATCAGGGCGTCCACAAGCAGCTTGTAATCCTGCATCTTATCGCCCAGATAGGCTTTGGCATCCGATGGCAGCGCATAAGGGTTGAATGCATACAGCAATTCCGGCTCAGGGCTGGGCGTGGGTTTAATCGTGGGTACGGGCGCTACTGTCGGTGCGGCTGTCACAGCCTGCGCGCTCGCTCCAGCGGGGGATGCGATCGGCAACGGCGTCGCAGGCAAGGCGCTCTGCGCGGCTGGGCGGGCTGAATCGCAGCCAGCCAATCCAAGCAGGATGGCCAACAACGCAGTGGCTGTACGCAAACATGGCTTCATCCGTCCACACTCCTGCAATCTGCGCTATGCGCAGCGCCTCTTGAGACCAATTACGTGATTATAGAGCGGTTTTAAAGCGCTTCCTATCACCCAAAGGGTGATCTTTGGACGATGTTTTGTGGTAGACCGATGATGCTCCAATTCAATCTCGCCTTGGCATTTGTTTAGCGAAGAAGTATGATGCATTCATAAGCCCAATCGCGAATGCGAGATCGGCTGTGAGGGGATCGGAATGCCTATGCGAAAAGCAGCAAACGCGAAACCGATTTATTTACAGGACAGGCTGCTGGCACAGTTGAAACGGGTGCTGGAGTATCCCTGCACCTTCGTGGAAGCGCCGATGGGCTATGGCAAAACCACGGCTGTTCGAGAATACCTGAAAGAGACTGCGGCCCAGGTGCTGTGGCAAAGGGTTTATGACAGTTCCATTACGGGGTTCTGGGTTGCGTTTTGCCGCCTGTTCCGTGAACTGGATGCGAACATCGCCGGCAATCTCCAGCGTCTTGGGTTCCCCAATGACAACGTCTCCATGCAAGAAGCGCTTGAGCTGTTGAATGCGCTTCCTATAACGAAGGAGACGGTGCTCGTGGTTGACGATTACCACCTGATCAGCGGGCCTGAAACGAACAGCTTCTTTCGCTTCGTGATAACCCATGAAATCGAGCATTTTCATATTGTGCTGACGGCCCGCTATGCTGAGCTCATGAGCGTCGAGGAGCTGGCGCTCAAAGGCTATTTGTATCACATCACGAAGAGCGCCTTCGAGTTAATGCCCGAGGACATTATGCGATATTGTCGGATGTGCGGAGTCGACCCAAAAGAGGACGAAGTGGTTCGGCTTTATGCCGTCACCGAAGGCTGGATCAGCGCTTTGTATCTGCTGATGCTGAGCGCAAAGGAAACAGGCAGTTTTTCGGACGCGAAGAATATTTTCAAGCTTGTGGAAACGGCGATCTACCATCAGTTTTCTCAGACGGTTCAGCGTTTTCTTATATGTCTGTGTCTCTTTGACAGTTTCACGCTCGATCAGGCGATCTACATGTGGGGACAGGCAAACGCGGATACCCTGTTAACCGAGGTCTGCAGCAAGAACGCCTTTGTCGATTATGATTCCGGAACCAGAACCTATCAGATACACAGCATTTTCACCCGTTTTTTGCGCGAGATCCTGGAAAAGGAACCGGCATCGAAGATTGCGCTCTATGAAAAGGCTGGGAACTGGTGCCTTGGAGCCGGTGAGTACTTCGCTGCCATGCGTTATTTTTTTGCAGCGGGAGATTTTGAGCGTCTTCTTCATGCGGCAGAGCTGGATAAAGGCAGCAGCTTTGGCAATGAGCAAAAGGATTTGATCATCCGTTACTTCGAGAGCTGCCCGCAGGAAACCAGGCGAAATAATCCCATCGCGCTGCTGGTCTACGCGATGGCCCTTATGACCTATAACGAGACGGCTTTGTTCACTGACACATGTGAAGAACTGGCGCGGATCGTGCAAAACGGCAGTCTTGATGAGGACAGCGCCCATAGCCTGATGGGGGAGTTGGAGTTGCTTCGGAGCTTCGCGCACTACAACGACATCGCAGGAATGTCTGAGCACCACCAAAAGGCGTGCGCGCTGATGGGAGGGCCTTCGGTATTTATGGATACATCGGGCAACTGGACCTTCGGTTCGCCCTCTGTGCTCTATATGTTCTATAGAGAGAGCGGGAAGCTGGAAAACGAGGTGCGGCAAATCAAGGAGGCCATGCCTTACTATTACCGGTTGACCAACGGGCATGGCGCCGGCGCGGAGCACATCATGGAAGCCGAATGGTATTTCAGCAAAGGAGACTTGGATAACGCCGAAATCGCTGTGCATCATGCGCATAGCCAGGCGGACGGCGCACACCAGCCCAATATCGTTGCATGCGCGCTGTTTTTACAGGCCAGATTGTCGCTGATGAAAGGGGAAGGCATCAGCGTCCCCGAGTTGTCCCGTCAAATACACGGGGAGATCGAGCGCAGAGAATCCTATGAATTGATACATACTGTCGATATCTGTATTGGGTACCTCTACTCCTGTCTTGGGCAAAAAGAAAAAATCCCCGAATGGTTGGCGCAGGGCAATTTTAGCTCCAGCCGCCTGATGTTCCCAGCCAGAGCTTTTTCCAACATGATATACGGCAGGGTGCTGTTGATTCGGGGCGAATATCTGAAATTGCTGGGTTTATCCGGGCAGTTTGATGGGATCGCCTCAGTTTTCCCGAATGTTCTGCCTCAGATCTATACCGCCATTTATGTTGCGGCAGCCAACGAACGGGTTTGCCGCAGAGGTGAGGCGATCGTTGCCATCAAACGAGCGCTTGACATGGCGATGCCGGACAGGATGTATGTGCCTTTTGTGGAAAACTGCGATTATGTGATGACTCTGCTTGAGGAGGTCTGCAACCAGGGCGTGCACCAGGTGGATATTCTAAAAATCCTGAGGTTGTACAAGCCTTATAAAAAGGCCATGGAACAGATGAAGAAGGCGTTCTCCGTGCAAAGCAGGCCCAAACTGTCGGGTCGTGAGGCTGAAATCGCCCGGTTGGCGGCGGAAGGGTTTTCAAACAAGGAGATTGGTGAAAGGCTATATATTTCGCAGAATACCGTGAAAACGCAGTTGAAAAAGGTCTTTGCGAAGCTGGATGTGAGCTCGCGGTTCCTTTTGGCGCAGCTTCTCAAAGAGTCATGAAACAACCGCCTTGTTTATGCCATCCCCACGCACCATGGAGAGCGCGGAGCTCATTACATGAAAAGCGTGCCCGTGATGGCCGAGGTGCCAGCTGGCGGATTCCTGGGCGGAAAAATGAATCGCCGCCGATACGGGTACATCGGCGGCGATTCAGAGTACTGCATTAAGGCTTGTTTATTTGAAACTGGATTTGAGTCGCATTCCCGGCGTTGTCGCAAACGTGGAGCTGGTATGACCCGTTCGTGTTGATGACCGAGCCTGTGGCAATCGGCGTGCCGTTGAGCGTTGCGGACTTTACGCCCGAGAGCGTGTCGTAGAAATTCAGCGTCACATCGGCGTTTACGGTCGCCCCATTGCCAATGCCGGCAACGGTGGGCGGCGATAGATCGATGACAAACGAGCGGGTGCTCACATTCCCGGCGTTGTCACTGACGGCCACGGTGTACCAGCCTTCGGCGCTCAGCGAAGTGCCGCAGGCACAGGGCTCGCCGTTGAGCAGCGCGCTCTTGAGGCCGGAGGGGCCATACTTGTAGTAATGCACCGTCTTGCCCACGGTGAAGAAGTTGCCGGTGCCGTTAGGCGTGATGTCCACGACCGGCGGCAGGTCGTCCAGCCAATCCACGCCGACTACGGCGGTATACTCGGTGCCTGCCAGATCGGTGTAGGCAAAGCTGCACAGGCCGTTGCATGTGACGATCTGTGCAAAGCACGTGCCCTGGACGCCGCCAAACTGGATTGGTTTGTTGGCGTTCAGCACGGCGATGGTCTGGGCTTGCCATTGGGGGCCGCACGGGTTGCACGTGATCTGTGCGACGACCGGCAGAGCGTCCTGTGTGGCGGCGGCAGTGGCCTGACCGTGGGTCTGGAACAGGACGCTGGCATAGGGGCCGGTGTTGCCAGCCCGGTCGGTCTGCCGGGCCAGTATGGCGTGGGAGCCGTTTGGCAGAGCGCCCGGCAGCGCAGCGGACCAATTGCCGTTGGCATCGGCCACGGCGGACAGGGTTTGGGTGTCCACACGGATATCCAGCCTGGCACCCGGCTCCGCCATGCCGCTGACGCGGACGGTTCCGCCGTCGATCTGCGAAAGATTTGCCGGCGCCTGGATGGCCGGGGCGGTGGGGGTGCATGTTTTGATCCCAAAGCTCAGTACGGTTTGAGGGCTCATGTTGCCCATGGCATCCTGCCAGACATGCACGCTGTGCTGCCCCTGGGGCAGGTGCCCGAGCTGCAGTTGCCAGGTGCCCTTGCCATCGGCGGTCACGGTTTTGATGGCGCTGCCGATGCCGGCATACACCGTCGCGCCGGGTTGGGCTGTGCCGCTGAGCGCTGGGTTGCTGGAGCTGATCCAGCCGCCCGTCGCCGGAGCGTTGACAGCGGGGGCGGTCAGGGAGCCGGCGTCCACATGGAATTTCAATTCCGCCGTCTGGCTGTGGTTGCCCGCGGCATCCCGCTGGCAGATGGTTGCGGTATAGGGGTGCTTGTTGGGCAGGTCCATCGGTATGGACCAGGAGCCGTCGCGGTTCACCTGGGCCGTGAGCTCCCGGCTTGCAACCTTGATCATCACAGCGCCGTCGGGTTCGCCGGTGCCGTGCATCGTAAAGGGAGTCGCGTTCACAAACCCGTTTTGCACCGGGAAGAGCACCGCCGGCGCCGCCGGCACGCTGGTATCGATTTTCAGCAGCAAATCCGTGGGCATGCTCACGTTGCCAGCCTTGTCTACCTGATACAGCTTGATCGTCTGGTTGCCGTCGGGCAGCCGGTCCGATATCTTCACTTGCCAGCTGCCGTCGCTGCCGATCGTAGCTGTGTACATCCGATCGGCGAAAACCGCCTGTATCGTGTTACCGGCTTCGCCGCTGCCCCTGATGACCGGCAGGGCGGTGGTCACGAACTGGCTGGCGGCCGGGCTGTGCACAGCAGGCGCGTCGGGCAGCTTGGTGTCCACGGTAAACACAAGCACCTTGGCGGGGCTGATGTTGTTGGCTGCGTCCCGTTGTTTCACCGACAGCACATGGTCGGTGTCCGCCAGCGCTTCGCTTACCTCCATGCTCCACGCACCTCCGGGGTTCACCACCGCGTGATACGTTTTTTCGTCCAGTATGGCGTCTATGCTGGCGCCGGGTTCCCCCTGGCCGCTGATGACCGGGCGCTGGGTCTTCAGCACCGCCATGTCCGCCGGGGCGACCACGACCGGTTCCGGCGGGGCGACGGTATCCACCTGGAAGCTGACGCTGGCGGGGGGGCTCATGTTGCCCATGTCGATCTGCGTCACCGAGACCGTATTTGTGCCCTGGCTTAGCGGAGCGTTCAGCATCACGCTCCACGACCCGTCGGCGTTCACGACGGTGGAGTAGGTTCCGCTTCCCGCCGCCACGTTGATCGTCGCACCTGCTTTGCCGGTGCCCTGCACGGTTGGCGTCGCCGTGTTTACATATTGGTTTGCCTGGGGGCTGGCCACCGTGTGGGCTGTCATCAGCTTCGGGTTGGCCTGGAACGACACCGTCGGAGAAGTGGTGACCTCGTTGCCGGCGTTGGTCTGCGTCACGCTGAACTGATAGGAGGACCCTTCAACCAACGGCTTCTGTACGTCAAAAGCCCAGGTTCCGTTTGGCTTGACCTGCGTGGTGTAGTCGATGTTGTTTAAAGTGGCATGGATGCTCGCGTTGGGCTCTCCGGTGCCGTTGATGGTCGGCGTCAAGCTGTTGATATAACCGTTGTTCATGGGATGGATGATTATCGGTGAGATCGGCATCATGATCCTCCTATACTGGCTTTCGTCGTAGATTATGATGGTTCTCAGGCCGCGTTTTATTCTGCGACAAACAAATGTTTCAACTTGTAAAGAACCCATATATACCGAGAGTAGCAAGAAACCGACCGACGGTTCATCCGGCGGGAGGAAATAGTAAGTGAGTATGAAGGAGGCACAAATACTCGCCCGCAGGCGAAAACGTTTTTTCGCAACGAAATATGAGATGAAAAGCGAAGATATCGCTCGGCGACACGTGCGGCGAGCGATAACGAATAGCCATAACAAGTCGTCTGAATCGCAGATGACGCCAAAACGTCATCTGCGAAAGGCAGACGAAAACCACGAAGTGGTTCGACTGCCTATGTTGTGTGGCATTTTCCTTTAAAAACTGTTAAACTATAGAGAAGACGGTCCGCCGTACCAAACAAAAACGATAGAAAGCCTAGGAACACATTTGAAATTTTCTGAATTGCATGTCACCCCCTCCATCCTTAGAGCACTGGAAAAGGAACAGTATCACGCCCCGACACCCATACAGCAGCAGGCCATCCCGCCGATCCTGCAAGGACGGGATCTTTTGGGCTGCGCTCAGACCGGCACCGGCAAGACGGCGGCTTTCGCCGTACCCACGCTGCAACGGTTGAGCGCCCACGAAGCCCCCGCCGGGCGGCGCGACATCCGCTCGCTGGTGCTCACCCCGACTCGGGAGCTGGCCCTGCAGATCTACGAGAGCTTCTGCACCTATGGGCAATTCACCGGCCTGCGTGCCTGTGTCATCTTCGGCGGCGTTTCGCAAATCCCTCAGGAAGATGCGCTCAGGACCGGCGTAGACATTTTGGTGGCCACGCCCGGCCGGCTGGTGGACCTGATGAATCAGGGACTCGTGGACCTGAACCACGTGCAGATTTTGACACTTGACGAGGCCGACCGCATGCTGGACATGGGCTTCATCCATGACGTGAAGAAGATCATCGCCAAAACGCCTGCTGCGCGCCAGACGCTGCTGTTCTCCGCCACGATGCCGCCGGAGATCGTCGCCATGTCCCGCGCGATTCTCTCCAACCCCGTCCATGTGGCGATTCAGCCGGAGAGCCCGACCATCGACGCCATCGAGCAGTCGGTGTATTTTGTGGACAAGCAGAACAAAAGGCTGCTGCTGCTTCACCTGCTGGAGGATCCTTCCATCGTGTCCGCGCTGGTCTTCACGCGCACCAAGCATGGCGCCGACCGCGTGACAAAGGAACTGGTCCGCAATCGCATCCGCGCCCAAGCCATCCACGGCGACAAATCGCAGAACGCCCGTCAGAGAGCGCTGAGCGACTTCAAGTCCGGCTTCACCCGCGTGCTGGTGGCCACGGACATCGCGGCGCGTGGGCTGGACATCGACGATCTGACCCACGTCATCAACTTCGAGATTCCCAATATCCCCGAGACCTATGTGCACCGCATCGGCCGCACCGGCCGGGCCGGCAACAGCGGCATCTCCATTTCCCTGTGTGATTTCGAAGAGAAGAAGCTGCTCAAGGACATCGAAAAGCTGTGCGGCCGAACCATACCGGTTGTGGAAGACCACCCTTACCCGATGGAGATCTTCGAGGTGCTGCCCAAGCAGCCCCGGCCGCCCAGGCCGGAGAACAGGCCCAGCCACATGAACAACGTGAAGCAAAGGAACCGGCCCGCCGGAAGATAAAGACGACAAAAGGCAGTTCACCAGGCGGTGAGCTGCCTTTCTTAAAAATCCTTTTTCAGCCCTTCATGTCGAGCCTGCCAAAAGCCTTCAGAATCAGCAGGTTCCGTATTGCCCAATATCCCTGCCACCAGCGCTGGCCGATGGCGAACTCCCTGGGGTAGGCCGCCCATTCCCAGGAAATATTCCATACGCCCCCGTCGTGGCGGGTGTCCAGGATGTAGTCCAGCTCATCCTCCACAACCTTCTCATTGCCGGGATAAAACACGCTGCCCGGCGAATCGATGTATTGCGAGGGGCGCATGGAGTAGCGGGGCCAGTTGGCCGGGTCACGCTCGATGCTTTGGTCCACCATGGCCCGCAGGCGCCGCGTCAGAAGGGCTCCGCCAAAACGGTCGGACAGTCCGGCTGTCAGAATGTCCGCCAGCAGCGCGCAGTAGGCGCCCACGTCGTGGCAGTCCAGCACATCGTTATTCCGCAGATGCTCCATCATGCCGTCCACAACCGTCAATGTCTTCTGGTACAGGCGGCTGTCTTGCTCGCCGCAGCGCAGCACGTAGCCCGCCAGCGTGCCCGTGGCGTGGTACAGGTTTTGCCGGTTGTTCTCCTGGCTATAGCCCCACCACGGCGCGTGGGGGTGGTCGTCGTTGGAGGGGATCGTGAAGGGCCAGCCCGTGGCCGGGTTAAAATACTCGGTGTTGTCCAGATAGGACAGCAGCCCGGCGACCATGGGGCGCCGGGGATCATAAATGCCCAGCTCCCGCAGCACGCCCATTGCCTGCCCGGCGTTGTAGGGCGTGGAGTTGGGGTTCCAGTTGTCGCAGTCTATCGCGTGGCCAAAGCCGCCGTCCTCGTTCTGAAAGGCGGACAGCGCCCGCAGAACCTGGTCCGCGCAGCCGTCCTCAAAGTGGAACTGCCACCGCGCCAGCTCCAGCGGCCGGGCGTTGCGATACACCCAGCGGCGAATCTGCTCAAAGGCCTGCGGGCTCAGCTTGTGCATAAAGGGACCTCCCGTGCGTCACATGGTATAGCTCCATAATATGCTACATTTTGAAGCGGTCATTGTAGAAAACGGACATCTCCCGTTGATATTGCTGCGGAGTGAGGCCGCAGATCGTCTGGAAGTCATGGATCAGATGGGGCTGGTCGAAGTAGCCGGCCTGGGCCGCCACGTCGGTGAGCCTCGCGGGCCGCCGCTGCAGCAGCCGCAGCGCGTAGTTCACCCGGGCCACCCGGGAAAACAGCTTTGGGCTGGCGCCCACATGGTGCAGGAACACCCGGCGCAGCTGCTTCTCGCTGTAATGGACCTCTCGGGCCAGCTCCCCTATTGCGACTTCGCCGTGCCGTGCCAGGATGCCCCGCAGGATGGCCGCCACCCGCCGGTCCTGCTCCCGGCTGCACAGCAGGCCCAGAAAGATGCCGTCCAGCGCTTCCAGCAGAGCCTGGATGCCGGGAGCGCTCTCCAGCGCGTCCCGCACCTGCCGCGCAAGGCCTGCGCTCAGTATATCCAAGCCCACGGAGGTGTCCAGCAGTTCCTGCTGATCCACAGGCAGGAAGGGGTGCAGGCCGCCGGGGCGGAACTCGATGAGCACCAGCAATCGCATCCTGTTGGCGTGGGCGCCCACGGGGCAAGCCACGGTGTTGACACCCCGGAGTCTGCTGACGATGTTGCTTCCATCCACGGACACGACCAGCGTGCAGCTGGCCGACGGCAGGATCGTATAGGCGTCGGGCATCGCCTGCGGCGTCGGGAAGGAGACCGTATAGTTGGAAATATAGGGCCGCAGCAGCACATGGGGCGGCGCGTACAGATGGTCGTCGGCATGGGTGAAGGCCGCGCCGCGAAACAGCTTCAGATCTTCCTGCGTGATCATGGATTCATTATACCGGAGCCGGCGCGCCTTGTGCGGGGCCTGCATGCAAATTCGTGAACTATTTTCATGGGCCGATAAGGGGAACTGGGGAGCTGGGCTATCATTTCCTCTATTTGAGGCTTCATTTTCATTTGTCTTGAGCCAAAGTGACATCATTGCGTTTAGGAATCTCTTTGGCTCCAGGAATATATATACTTTTACCTGATTTTTATTATATATGCTGTCGTTTAGCAAATGCAATAGCACAAACACCGGGCGTATATTTTCTCCCTTGATTTCCTAATAAATCCAAATATAATGAGGAAGTGTTCATTCCGTGAGCGAGCGCTCACTCATTGGAGGGGAGGACGCAAGTCATGCCCAAAAAGCAGGACGAAGCCGACCGCCAATCGCAGATATTGGACGCCGCGGTCGCCTATTTCGCCGAGAAGGGCTACAGCGCCGCCACCACACGGGACATCGCCGCAGCGGCGGGCGTGGCCGAGGGCACGATCTTCCGGTATTTCCCGACCAAGAAGAGCATGCTGCACGCGATTACGCTGCGGTTTTTGAGCGGTATGGCCGATGCCGTGATGCGCCCCATCGAGGAGATGCTGCGCAGCTGCCAAGGGCGTGGCCTGCGGGAGATCCTGCACGACATCATCTGGGACCGTATGGAGCTCATGGAAAAGATGTTCTCCCTGGCCCGCGTCGTGCTCACCGAGATGCTCTACCACGACGATATTCGCGAACTGATACAGGAGAAACTCTTCAACCGCGCCTACGGGACCTTCTGCAGGTTTTACGCCGTGGCGGAAGAGAGGGGGCTCATGCGCCGGGGCCTGTCCAGCGAGGCGCTGTTCCGGTGCTTATTTGCTAACGTGCTTCTGTTCGTGGCCCAGCACAAGCTGTTCCCCCAAGAGCAGCCCGAGGCGGTGGAGCAGGCCTTCGAGCAGATGTTCGATGTGATCTACGGCGGCATCGCGCCGCGCAACGGGGAGGAGAAACCATGAAGAGGATTCGGATCATCGCGCTGCCGATGGCGCTGCTGTTGGCGGCGGCTTTCAGCGGTTGTGCCCAGACCGGCCTGCACCTGAGCGGCACCGTGGAGTGCACACAATACGACGTGCAGGCCCAGGCCGCCGGCGCTCTGGTGGAAGTGGCGGTTGCAGAAGGCGACCAAGTGCGCAAAGGCGACGTGCTGGCCCGGGTGGACGACGCGGCCCAGCAGGCCGCCGTGGCCCAAGCCCAGGCTGCCGTGGACGCGCGCCGGGCCCGGCTGGACGGCCTGAAGGCCGGCAGCCGCGCCGAACAGATCGACACGGCAGAGGCAGCCGAGCGCGCCGCCGCCGCCAGATATGAGGACATCAAGAACGGCCCTACAGACGAGCAGGTGAATCAAGCCCGTGCGGCTTCCCGTGCGGCGGCCAGCGCCCGCGACACCGCCAAAAAGAGCTGGCAGCATGCTAAGAGCAAGGCCGACAAGGCCCAAAAGGCCTATGACGACGGCACGCTGACCAAGGATCTGCTGGACGACGCCAACTGGGTGGCGGCCACCGCCTATGGTATCTACAAGACCGCCAGCGAGCAGGCCAACCAAGCCTCGGCGGCCTATGCCGCCGCCAGGAAAGGCCCCACCGCCGAAACCGTTGCCGCGGCCCAGG
>JAEZSC010000159.1 GCA_023422005.1 Bacillota bacterium
CCTGCCCGTCGGCCTTGCCGGCGATGCGGTTGAGGAACTTCACCTCGTCGGCGACGACCTCGGTGACATAGCGACGCGTCTTGTCCTGCGCTTCGTAGCTGCGGGTCTGTATTGAGCCAAATACAGCAACCTGGCTGCCCTTGCGCAGATATTTTGCGCAGTTTTCCGCCAAAGCGCGCCACACGACCACGGGGATGAAATCCGCCTCGCGCTCGCCCTTCTGGTTGTCAAACCGGCGGCTGACCGCGATGGTAAAGGTGCAGATGGACGTACCCGTGCTGGTGGTGGTGCGCAGTTCCGGGTCCTTGGTCAAGTTCCCTATCAGAATACATTTGTTCATTGCTTCGCCTCCCCCGCTGGCTTAGTCCTCCAGCCTGACGACGATGTAGCGCACAACTTCATCGGAAATGCGGAAGTTGCGCTCCAGCTCCAGCGGAAGTTCCGCCGATGCCTTGATGTTCATCAACACGTAATAACCATCGTTCTTGAAGTTGATCGGGTACGCCAGACGACGACGGCCCCACTTGTCAAGTTTGACGACCTCACCGCCATTGGCGGCCACCAGGTTGGCAAACTTCTCAGCCTGGGCGGCGAGAACTTCCTCGTCCTGATCAGCGTTGAGGATATAGAGCACCTCATAGTTGTTCATATGTATCACCTCCTCCTGGACTAATCGGCCCCGCGAGCGCGGAGCGAGTCGGCTCGAATCGATATTATAACATGCAATCACATAAACCGCAACAAAAAAGTACCGAATTGTGTCACGTGGTCAAGCAAAAGCACCTCATCGCCTCACTGCATAGGATATCATATTTGACCGGAAGGATCCCCGCATGCAATTCATCGATTTAAAAACCCAATATCTACGGCTCAAGGATGAAATCGATGCCGGCATCCGCGATGTGCTGGACCACACCGCCTTCATCATGGGCGACAAAGTGGCCGCCCTGGAAGAGCGCCTGGGCGCGTTCTGCGGGGCGAAGCACGCCATCTCCTGCTCCAGCGGCACCGACGCACTGCTGATGCCGCTGATGGCCTGGGGCATAGGGCCGGGGGACGCGGTTTTCGTACCGACATTCTCATTTTTTGCCACGGCGGAGGTTGTGGGCCTGGTTGGCGCCACGCCGGTCTTCGTGGATATCAGCCCCGACACCTTTAACATGGACCCCGAAGCGCTGCGGGCAGCCATCCAACGCGTGCGGGCACAGGGCGTGCTCAAGCCCCGGGCCATGATCCCCGTGGACCTGTTCGGCCACAGCGCCGATTATGACGCGCTGACCCCTTTGGCCCGCGAGCAAGGCCTGCTGCTGCTGGAGGACGCGGCACAAGGCTTTGGCGCCACCTATCACGGCGCGCGAGCCGGCAGCTTCGGCGACGCGGCAGCCACCAGCTTCTTCCCCGCCAAGCCGCTGGGCTGCTATGGCGATGGCGGCGCCGTGTTCACCAATGACGACCAGACCGCCGCGCTGCTGCGCTCCATCCGCGTGCACGGCCAGGGCACGGACAAATATGACAACGAACGCCTGGGCATCAACGGCCGCCTGGACGCGATGCAGGCAGTGGTGCTGCTGGCCAAGCTGGGCGTGTTCGAGGAGGAGATCGCCCGGCGCAACGAAGTGGCTCAGACCTATAACCGGCTGCTGGGCGGTGCGGTCGTCACACCCACCGTGTGCGAAGGGTGCGTGAGCACCTGGGCGCAGTACTCGGTGCTGTGCCGCGACAGCGCCCACAGGGACCGGGTGCGCGCGGTGCTGCAAAGCAAGGGCATCCCCTCCATGGTGTATTACGCGATCCCTTTGCACATGCAAAAGGCCTTTGCCGCCTTGGGCGGCCGGCACGGCCAATGCCCCGTGGCCGAGGACGCCAGCAACCGCATACTGAGCTTGCCGATGCACGCCTATTTGAGAGATAATGAAATCCAACAGATTGCCGATGCCGTGCTCAGCGCCGGTTGACCTGTTGATCAGGAGGGTTCCATGGCTATCGCGCACAACACGCGCATCCACCCCAGCGCCGATGTGTCGGCGGACGCTGAAATCGGCGAAGGAACCGCCATCTGGAACAACGCCCAGGTGCGCGCCGGGGCCGTCGTGGGCCGAGGTTGCAACCTGGGCAAGGACGTCTACATCGACGAAGGCGCCGTGGTGGGAAGCTTCGTCAAGATACAGAACGGCGTGTCGGTCTACAACGGCGTCACCGTGGAGGATGACGCCTTCCTGGGCCCTCACTGCGCCTTTACCAACGACCTGCGCCCCCGGGCCTTCGGCAGCTGGCACATCACACCCACCAGGGTGTGCCGTGGGGCTTCCATAGGCGCCAACGCCACAGTGGTGTGCGGCACCAGCATCGGCCGCTACGCCATGGTGGCCGCCGGCAGCGTGGTGACCCATGACGTGCCGGACCACGGCCTGGTCATGGGCAACCCGGCTCGGCTGCGGGGATATGTGTGCCGCTGCGGGCACAAACTGATGGCTGTCGGCCGCGAAGAACCCGACGAAAGCACCAAGCTGCGCTGCCCAAGATGCGGTTGCACCGCCGTCTATGAACCGGGCTTCGGCGTAAGCATGGCGGAGGAGGTCACCGATGGATAAGATCAGAGTGGGCGTTGTGGGCGTTGGCTCCATGGGGCTCAACCACATCCGCGTATACCGTGCGCTGCACGACCGCTGCGAACTGGCCGGCGTATTTGACGCCGACACCGCCCGCTGCCAAGCCGTGGCCGCAGCCCATAAACTGCGGGCCTTTGACAGCCTGGAGGCGCTGCTGGGCGCGGTGGACGCCGTGTCCGTGGTGGTGCCCACGGTGCACCATGAGGCGGTTACCATGCGGGCTTTGGAGCGCGGTGTCCATACACTCGTGGAAAAGCCCATCGCCGACACGCCGGCCGCGGGGCTGCGCATGGCCCAGGCCGCCTGGGATGCCCATGTGACGCTGCAAGTGGGCCATGTGGAGCGCTTCAACCCCGTCGTGCAGCTGATGCCGGACATTCTGCAGGGCAAGACCGTGCTGGCCATGGATTTCCGCCGCTTAAGCCCCTATGACCCGCGCATCGCTGATGTGGACGTGGTGCAGGACCTAATGATCCATGACATCGACGTGCTGCGCCACCTGCTGCCCGGTTCCCCCGCGCGGGTGCAAGCCATGGGCTGCTCGCCCCGCTCCGGCAGCCGGGTGGACCACGCAGTGGCGCTGCTGGATATAAACGGCGTGCCCGTTACGCTGACAGCCAGCCGTGTCACCGAACAGAAGGTGCGCCTGCTGTGCGTCACCACCGATCAGGCCTACATCGAGATGAACTATCTGGAGCGCAAGATCGGCATTTCCCGGGTCACCCACAGTGGCTTCTCCTCGACGCCGCAAGCCGGCTACCGCCAGGAGGGCATCGTAGAGAAGGTGCTGGTGCCCAATGTGGAGCCGCTGCGCGAGGAACTCTCGCACTTTCTGGATTGCGCCCGCGACGGCAGCTCGCCGTTGGTGGGCGGTGACGACGGCGTGGAAGCGCTGCGCATCGCCGAACGCATACGGGCGGAAATCTACCATTGACAACGTTGCGGCGCACCCGTGCATATAGCGGCGACAATTATATACTAATTGCTGCAAAGCTTGTAAGAGCGCCAACAGCATGATCAACATTTAGCTGATGGAGCAATAAGATGAAAGGAATCTTATGCCGTGAGGTGCGCTATGCCTGCCATCAGCCTTTGCATGATTGTACGCAACGAGGAGGACACGCTGCGCCGCTGTGTGGAAAGCGCCCGTCCCCTCGTGGACGAGATCATCATCGTGGATACCGGCTCCACCGACAACACCCGAGCCATCGCCGCAGAGCTGACCGAACACGTTTACGATTTCCAGTGGATCGACGACTTTTCCGCCGCCCGCAATTTCGCCTTTTCCAAGGCCACGAAGGACTACATCCTGCATCTGGACGCCGATGACGTGATGCTGCCCGAAGACCAGCGTAAGTTCCTGGAATACAAAGCCAAGCTGCGGGATGAAGTGGACGCGGTGATGATGCGCTACAACGTGGGTTTCGACGGCTGCGGCAACGTGACGCTGTGTTATCAACGCGAGCGCATGGTCCGTCGCGACCGGGGATACCGCTGGCACGAGCCGGTGCATGAATATCTGGAGACCGGCGGCAACATCGAGCATTGGGATGTGGCCGTGAGCCATCTCAAGCTGCACCCCACCCCTGCCGGGCGCAACCTGAACATCTATGAAAAGCGCGCCGCCGCCGGCGAGGTGTTTTCGCCGCGGGCGCTGTATTACTTTGCCCGGGAGCTGCATTATGCCGGCCAGCATAGCCGCGCCTGCGCGCAGTTTGCGCTGTTTCTGGATGGCGGCCAGGGCTGGCTGGAGGATAACATCAACGCCTGCCTGATGCTGGCCCGCTCCTATGCTTCGCTGGGCGACGGCAAGCGGCGCATGGATGCGCTGCTGCGCAGCTTCACCTATGACCTGCCCCGGGCGGAGATCTGCTGCGAGTTGGGTTATCTCTACAAGCAAAAAGCGGACTACCGCCGCGCCGCCTTCTGGTTTGAGACGGTGCTGCGCCTGGACAAACCCACCAGCGGCTTCATCCAGCTGGACTATTATGGCTATATCCCCAATATGGAGCTGTGCGTGTGCCATGACCGGCTGGGCAACAAGCAGCTTGCCCTGGCATACAACGAGCGGGCCGCGGCCATAAAACCAGACGATCCCGCTGTGAAACACAACAGAGATTACTTCGCCAAGCTGGGGCTGTACAAGGGTCAGGAAGTCGCCAAACACAGTTAGGTTCCCAGAATCACCGAATATATGGTATTCTGTTGGCATTTCATGGCATCGGAATGCCACACGGCATTCCTTGCACAAAAGATGGAGGCCCGGCATGTCTGTGGATGTCGTTCGCAAGCACTTCGCGCAATGGGGCATGGCCCACAGGATACGGGAACTGCCCCTGTCCAGCGCCACCGTGGAGGAAGCGGCGTCGGCGCTGGGCTGCGAGGGATGCAGGATCGCCAAGACCCTGTCCTTCGTGGTGGACGGGCGGCCGGTGCTGATCGTGATGGCCGGCGACGCCAAGGTGGACAACACAAAATACAAAGAGCAGTTCCATACCAAGGCGGTCATGCTGCGAAGCGACGAAGTGGAGACCCTGACCGGCCACCCAGTGGGAGGCGTATGCCCCTTCGGCGTCGGTGCGGATGTCGCAGTCTACCTGGACCGGTCGTTGCAGCGGTTCGAAACGGTATACCCCGCCTGCGGCAGCCGCAACAGCGCCATCGAGCTCACACTTGCTGAGTTGGAAACCTGCTCCGGTTCCCTGGGCTGGATTGACGTGGGCAAAGGGTGGGAATAAAGCAAAAAAGGGCCGTCGCGTTAGTCGCATATTAGCTATTCAAACATGGGGCTGAAGGTTTCCAAAGGGCGACCGGAAAGCCCTTTGGTCGCGCCCAAAGGCGCGAAATCCTTCCCCGCTGTATGAAACATGTGCTTTAAGCTATTAGCGCGACAGCCCCAACAATACTATTTACAAGACATCCAAATCGCCGAGGCGCCCGCGAGGCAATCCGCTTGCGGATTGCCGGTCGCCCGCAGGCGACGCAACAGCGCCGCTGGCGAAACGGTTAGAAGGCCATTCGAACCCAGCCCTTTACATCCTTGTCCACCGGCTCGCGCCCCAGCAGCTCCCGGCCCACATCCACATAGTAACGGTAATTCTCGATGGGAGTGCCATTGGGGATGCGGTGATCGATGCCGAACACCACGCCGCCATCCAGCATCAGCGGCTGCATCTTGTATTCCAGCTCTTCACGAATCTCGCGCTTGCTCTTGCGCAGCACATGCTTGTCTATGCCGCCCTTGAAGGTGATCTTGTGCCCGTATTTCTTGCGCAGTTGCACGATGTCCATGCCGGCGGCGGGCTCGCACGGGTAGAAGTTCGTCACGCCGCACTCGATGAAGGCGTCCATCACCGGCACCATGTGGCCGTCGCTGTCCTGAGAAAACACCTGCGTCCCCCGGGCGGATACCAGATCCCAGGCCGCCCGGTAATAGGGCTTGATGAATTCGCGCACGGTGCTGGGGCCGATGAGCGGGCTGCTCTTGCCTGCCATATCCTCATGCACCGAGAGGATGTCGATGCCAACCACGTCGGTGATGCGCTCCAGCACCTTCACCGCGGTGTCGCGAACGGTGTTCAGAATGTCCCACACAAGTTCGGGGTCGTCATAATAGGCTAGGCAGGCGTTCCCATCGCCCATGAGCTCCCGGAGCACGTCGAACCCGCCGGGGATTCCCGCGATGACCAGAGCGCCGTTCTCCTGGGCCTTCTTGGCCTTGAGAAGCTGCTGAGGATCCACACGGCTCTCTTCGTAGGCCAGCATGGGCTTCATCTTCAGCCATGAGTCCATGTCCTTCACGGGGAAGTCCAGCGGCAGCGCAATGGTCGCGTACCCCTTGGGCAGCTTGGTCTTGCGGCCCAGGGAATCCACGCTGATGATGTACTCCGGCGTGTCCTCCAACACTCTGGGTGCGGGAGTGTGGATGAAGCCGGTGCTGCCGACATGTACCAGATCCACCGTGTCCCAGCAGAAATCGGTCAGATCGATCTCCCCCGGCGCGGCGCCCTGAGCGCGCCACTGTTCCTCCAAGCCCACCAGCGGCCCGAACAGCTCGCAGAACATCTGGCGCTGCACATTTCTGCCGGTGACCAAATCCAAGTATTCCCGCCTCGTCCATCGCATGGGTGCACCTCCTGGAGATTGCACTCAGTAAACCATAGAATCCGATGGATGGGAACATCGGGAAGGGGTTTCACCTCTAACATCTTTGTTTTTATCTATTTTTATATACCGTTCAGAGCATTGCTATACACGCCGCCGGCAGCTTCCACCGCCAGCCGCTCACCAAACTGCCGGCTATATTGCACGCGCTCCAAAAACACCCTGCGGGCCGGTTCGAAGTTGAACTGGGGCAGCAATTCCTCCACCATCTTGTCCAGCTCCGTGCGGTAGAACTCCAGCGACATCTCCGGCCCGCTGCCGCTGAGCACGCTATAGCTCACATTGAGCCACACCTCTATGCTGCCGAAATGATCCAGAATGTCGGCGTCCTGCAGCAGCTGCTCCATCTCGGTGCTGGGCCCACCTCGCTTGTTGTGCTTGAGAATGGCGCTCTGTATCACCGGCAGAAGCTCCGCCTCCACAACGCCGCGCAGCAGCTTGCCGGCGCGGGCGGCTCCAGCCTTTCCGTGGTCTATCTTGCTGGTCTTGGCACAATCGTGCAGCTTTGCGGCGGCGTAAAGAGCGTCGTCCCATTCAACGCGTTCAGGGAACAGCAGCTCTCTCAGCCACAGGGCGAGAACCGCAGTGCGATCGCCGTGGCGATAAGCCCAGCCAATCTCCCTCTCTTTATGGGAACGCTCGTTCATCAGTGTCTCCCGGGCGATGCGGTCGATTTGTGATCGCTCCATGTCGTCCTCCTCGTATGCACAAAACAAAAGAATCATACGCAAATCAGTTCCCGGTGTCAAATACCTGCGCAAAACCGCTTAATCTCATTTTAACATTCAGATAACAGATCATTAACTTGTCAATAACTTTCGCTTCACACGCGGCCTATATGATAAAAACGAACAATGAGAGAATGAAACAGGAGGAATCCCAATGAAGAGCCGTAAGTTCCTTTCCGTGCTTGCAGCGGCGGCGCTGTCGGCGGCTGTTCTGCTGACCGGCTGCCAGAACACCCCTGTGACTGCCACGCCTGCCCCGACGACCCAGGTGACCCCCACCCCAGAGGCAGCCACCGCCACCCCCGGCGGCGAAGCTCCAACCGCTGAAACCAACACCGCCGCTCCCGCTCTGTCCGGCACGGTGGAAATTGCCGGCTCCACCAGCGTGCAGCCCCTGGTCGAAGATCTGGCCAAGGCCTTCAGCGCCAAGTATCCAGATGTAAAGATCAACATACAGGGCGGCGGCTCCTCCGTGGGCGTGTCCAGCGCCGCTGACGGCACCGCAGACATTGGAAATGTCAGCCGTGCCCTCAAGGATGCCGAAAAAGCCGAGCTCAAGGACTACACGATCGCCTTGGACGGCATCACTGTGGCCGTGAACCCTAAAAATCCCGTGAGCGCTCTGACCGCCGAGCAGGTCACCAGGATCTTCAAAGGTGAGATCAAAAACTGGAAAGAAGTCGGCGGCGCTGATCAACCCATCATCGTCATCATCCGCGAGGCATCTTCCGGCACCCGTGACGGTTTCCAGGAGTTCTTCAAACTGCAGGAGAAGGTCGACGGCAAGCTCACTGAGTTCGTGACCGAAGAGACCGTGCAAACCAACGACAACGGCTCCATGATGACAAACATTGCCGGCAAGGAAGGCGCCATCGGCTACTGCTCGCTGGGCAGCGCCAACGACACCGTCAAGCTGCTCTCCGTGGACGGCGTGGCCCCCACCGAAGCCACCATACTGGATGGCACCTACAAATACCAGCGCCCCTTCGTGATGGCCACCAAAGGCGAGGCCCAGGGTCTGGCCAAGACTTTCATCGAGTGGGTCATGGGCGACGAGGGCAAGGCCATTGTCGCCGGGAAGTACATCGTCCCGAAGTCCTGATAAGCGGACAAGGCTTGAAAGGCAACCCCCTCAAAGGTTCAGAAGCCTTTGAGGGGCCGTCGTGAATGAGGTGTGAAGCATGACCCATATCGACTCCATAGCAAAACAAGGCGAACAGCCCATCAAACACCGCAGGAAGTTCCGTCCGCTGAGTTTTCTCGTGGAAAAGTTCTTCCTGCTGTGCGCGTTTGTATCCACACTGGCCGTAGCCCTTATTACGATTTATATCTTCTACAGCGGCGCGCCGGGCATTGTGAAAATCGGGCCGCTGAATTTCCTTTTTGGGCTGAACTGGAAGCCCAACGAACAGCTCTTCGGCATCTTCCCCATGATCGTGACCAGCCTGGTCTCCACCATCGTGGCCGTGATCGCCGGCATCGCCATTGGCCTGCTGACCGCTGTTTTCATGGCGGAACTTGCGCCCCCGTGGCTGCTGCGGTTCATGCGCCCTTGCGTGGAGCTGCTGGCCGGCATCCCATCCATCGTTTATGGCTATTTCGGCCTGACGGTGCTGGTGCCTTTCATCGCCGATACCTTCGGCGGCGCAGGCAACAGCCTTCTGGCCGTCATCGTGATTCTGGCAATCATGATACTGCCCACGATCATAAACATCTCCTACTCGTCGCTTAAGGCGGTGCCCTCTGCCTACAAGGAGGGCAGCCTGGCCCTGGGCGCCTCTCACATCCAGACCATCTTCAAGGCCATGATACCGGCGGCGCGTTCGGGCATCGTAGCTGCGGTGGTGCTGGGCACGGGCCGCGCCATCGGCGAGACGATGGCCGTCATCCTCGTGGCGGGCAACTCGCCGCGCATGTTCGATTCTGTTCTGGACAGCGTGCGAACGCTGACGATCAACATCGCCTTCGAGATGAGCTATGCCACCGGGATACACCGGGAAGCGCTCTTCGCCACCGGCGTGGTGCTGTTCGTCATCATCATGCTGCTCAACATCGGTCTGAACATCTTTCTCAAGCGAAAGGAGGCCAGGCCATGAGGCGCAAGCTGCAGGACAACCTGATGAAGGGCCTCATCTGGCTGTGCTCGGCGTTCACCATGGCGGCGTTGATCAGCCTTATCGTTTACATTCTGGTGCGAGGGCTCCCTCATGTCAGTTGGAGCTTCCTGAGCAGCGACTTCGCCAGCGACGCTCGCGGCATCTCCAGCTTTCTGGCGGCCACGCTGTACATCATCGGGCTTACGCTGTTGTTCGCCGTGCCCATCGGCGTGTTCGCCGCGGTATATCTGGTGGAATATGCCCGGCCGGGCAAGCTTGTGGACGTGATCCGGTTCACCACCGAGAGTCTCTCGGGCATCCCGTCCATCATCTTCGGCCTGTTCGGGTTCATCTTTTTTGTGAAGATCTGCGGGTTCCGGTGGTCTCTGATGAGCGGCTCTCTGACGCTGGCCATCTGCGTGCTGCCCACGATCATCCGCACCACCGAAGAGGCGCTCAAAACGGTGCCCGTGAGCTACAAGGAGGGCAGCCTGGCGCTGGGTGCATCGCGGCTGTATACGCTTTTCCGCATCACATTGCCCTCGGCGCTGCCAGGCATCCTTACCTCGGTGATACTGGCCATCGGCCGCATCGTGGGCGAGACGGCGGCGGTTTTTATGACGGCTGGCATGGCTTATCACCTGCCCAAAGGTGTGTTTGACCCCGGGCGCACGCTGGCCGTGCACCTGTATGCGCTGGTCACCGAAGGCGCCTCTTTCGACGAAGCCTATGCCACGGCGGCGGTGCTCGTGGCGTTGGTGCTGCTGATCAACCTGTCCGCCAACACGATAGGCCGCGTGCTGCACAGGAAATCCGGCGCGGCCTAGGGAGGAAGCAAGAATGGACTCAAACGTGATACAAACCAAGGACCTGAACCTGCATTACGGCGATCTGCACGCCATCAAGCATGTGAGCATGGACATCCTGCGCAAGCAGGTCACAGCGCTCATAGGCCCCTCGGGCTGCGGCAAGTCCACGTTTTTAAAAACGCTCAACCGCATGAACGACCTGGTGCTCAACGCCAAGGTCACCGGACTCGCCCTGCTGGATGGCGAAGACATATACAACCCAAACTATGACATTGTGGCGCTGCGCAAACGCGTGGGCATGGTGTTTCAGAAGCCTAACCCCTTCCCCATGTCGGTGTTCGACAATGTGGCCTACGGGCCGCGTATCCACGGCATGCGCAACCGACGGGAGCTTGCGGATATCGTGGAGATGTCTCTGCGCGCCGCCGTGCTGTGGGATGAGGTGAAAGACCGCCTGCGCCACAGCGCCCTGAGCCTCTCCGGCGGCCAGCAGCAGCGCCTGTGCATTGCCCGCACGCTGGCGGTGGAACCCAAAGTGGTGCTCATGGACGAACCCACCAGCGCGCTGGACCCCATTTCCACACTGAAAATCGAAGACTTGATGGAAGAATTGAAAAAGGATTATACTATCATCATCGTGACGCACAACATGCAGCAGGCGGCGCGCATTTCCGACAAGACGGCGTTCTTCCTGCACGGAGAAGTCGTGGAATACGACCTGACCTCAAAGGTGTTCCAAAAGCCGTCGGACCCGCGCACCGAGGGTTATATCACCGGCCGGTTCGGCTGACAGGAGGGCAAGACCATGACCAGACACAGCTTTGACGAGCAATTGGCCGGCCTGCGCCACTTGCTATTGGAGATGTCCACGGAGACCGAGCGCAGCATGGAACGTACGATCACCGCGCTGCAGACCCGCAACACCGATCTGGCCCGCGAGATCATCGCCAATGACGATGTGATTGACCAATACGAGACCCGCATCGAGGAAGCCTGCCTGGAGCTCATCGCCCGCCAGCAGCCGCTGGCGGCAGACCTGCGGCTCATCAGCATGATACTGAAGATGATTACCGATTTGGAACGCATCGCCGACCATTCGTCGGACATCTCGGAGATCATCCTGCGTTTGGGATCCGAGGAGCCCATCAAACCCCTGGTGGACATTCCCCACATGGCGGAAATCGCAAGGCAGATGGTGCACGGCGCAATCGTTGCCTATCTGGAAAACGACCTGGACAAGGCCAAGGCCGTAAGCGAGATGGACGACGAGGTGGACCGCCTGTTTGAAAAGGTGATACTGGATCTCTCCACGATGATGAAGGCCGACCCTTCCGTGGTGGACCGGGCGATGGACCTGCTGTTCATCGCAAAATATCTGGAACGCGTGGGTGACCACGCCACAAACGTAGCCGAGTGGGTGGCTTTCAACATCACCGGCAAGCATCGCCACCTAAGCGGCGGCAACAAAGGTTAGTTGCCGCTGCACCCCAGGAAGGGGTGGCAGTGAAATGTTGCACATTTCACTGCCGGGGTAATAACTGACGAATAAGCCGGGAGGTATCATGGCAAACGGAATCACCGTTTATATTGTGGAAGACGAACCCAACATCCGCGGGCTGCTCAGCTTCAACCTGCAAGCAGCGGGCTTCGCCACGATGGAGTTCGAAAACGCAGAAAGCGCGCTGGCCCACACGCTGGCCTTTCCCCCGCAGCTGATCCTGCTGGACCTGATGCTGCCCGGTATGGACGGTATCGAATTCTGCCGGCGGGTGCGCGCCAGCGAATCCGCCCACAGCACACCGGTCATCATGCTGACCGCCAAGGGTGAGGAGTTCGACCGGGTGCTGGGTCTGGAAATCGGCGCCGACGACTACATCACCAAGCCCTTCTCCATGCGCGAGGTCATCGCCCGGGTGAAGGCGGTGCTGCGGCGTTTCAACCCCGAACAGGCCCAGGCGGCGGAAGCCGTGCTGAGCGTGGGCGACCTGTCCATCGATCTGGACCAGCGTATCGTGCGCAAGGGCGGCACTGAGCTTACGATGCCGCTCAAGGAGTTCGATCTGCTGCGCTACATGGTGGAGAATCGCGGCCGCGTGCTGACCCGCGAACAGCTGCTGGACCACGTGTGGGGCTATGACTACATCGGTGAAACGCGTACCGTGGATGTGCATGTGCGCCACCTGCGCATGAAGATCGAGAGCGATCCGGACAATCCCTCGCTCATCGAGACCGTGCGCGGCATCGGCTATCGCTTTTCATCCAAACCCGCCGGAGGCGCTGCCGAGTGAAACGCAAAATGTTCGTGTATACGCTGCTGCTGGCGGCGGCGGTGCTAACCCTGTTCGGGTCTTTAAGCGCCGCCGCCGCCACGGCGTGGTATCGCAGCGATCTTGTGCAGGACTTGAGCGGAGAAGCGGCACTGCTGGCCGCGCAGCTGCCATCCCAGATCGACATGGATGCCTTAGCCCGCCAGAGCACCCTGGCTCTGCAGAGCCAGGGCAGGGATGTACGCGTGACCATCGTGGATACGGAAGGCACCGTTCTGGGCGATTCTTCCGCGGACTGGCACACGATGGAAAACCACCTGGAACGCCCGGAGATCGCACAGGCGCTGCGTGACGGCGCCAGTCATGATGTCCGCTATTCCAGCACGCTGAAGACAAATTTACTCTATGTGGCGCTGTATGATCGGAACACCGGCTATGTATTGAGACTGTCCACCCCCATGGTGGCCGTGCAGCAGTTCTACCGGCCGCTGGCGGCGTTCTTCGCCGGCGGCGTGCTGCTGTCTCTGGCCGTGGCAGCCATCCTCGCTTACTATTCATCGCACCGGCAGGCCCGCCCGCTGGACGCGCTGCGCGCCATGACCGAGCAGATTGCCCAGGGCAACTACAAGGCGCCGGCGCCGGCGCTTCACGAGCCGGAGTTCGCCGCGCTGGCCCAGGGGCTCACTTCCCTGTCCCGCGATCTGGATGCCCATGTGAGCGCTCTGCGCGACGGCAACAATCAGCTCACCACGGTGCTCAGCTCCATCACCGAAGGCCTGGTGGCGTTGGATGGCCAAGCCAGGCTGCTGTTCATCAACGCCGCCGCGGCACGCATGCTGGGCGTGGTGTCCTGCGACGGCCTCATCGGCTGCGAAGCGAACCAAGTGCTGCACATCAGGGAGCTGATGGATCTGGCTGCCGAATGCATTCGCGAGGGCAAGCCCGGCTCCGCGGAGATCACGATCTCCGGCCAAAACCCGCAGCTGCTGCAGGCCACGGCATCGCCCATGCAGGGCGCGCCGGGCTGCCTGCTGCTGCTGGTGGATGTGACGCAGCTGCGCAAGCTGGAGCACATCCGCCGCGATTTTGTAGCCAACGTGACCCACGAGCTGCGCACGCCGCTCACCAGCATCCGCGGCTATGTGGAGACGCTGCAGAGCGGCGCCGTGAACAGCCCCGAGCTCTCGGCCAAATTCCTGCAGATCATCGAAATAGAGGCCGAACGCCTGAGCAACCTGATCGGCGACCTGCTGCTGCTATCGGAGATCGAAAACAACGCCCAGGACACCGGCATCCGCCGCTTCCGCCTGCGCGATGTGGCCGTGAGCGTAGCCGAAATGCTGCAGTTCAGCGCGGCGGCCCGCAACATCAGCGTAACCTGTGACATCAGCGAGGATATTCATCTGGACGCCAACCCCGATCGCATCAAGCAGCTTCTGTTGAACCTGGCCGATAATGCCGTGAAATACAACGTGGACGTCGGCTCGGTTGTGATCTCCGCCGAGCGCAGCGCGGGCCTTGTGCGCATCCGCGTGAAGGACACCGGTATTGGCATCTCCCAGGAGCATGTGTCGCGCATCTTCGAGCGGTTCTACCGTGTGGACAAGGGCCGCAGCCGCAGCATGGGCGGCACCGGCCTGGGCCTGTCCATCACCAAGCACATTGCGGATCTTTACAAGGGCAACATCCGCCTGATCAGCGAACCCGGTCACGGCAGCGAATTCATCATCGAGCTGCCGCAGGCTCAGCGCCGCGAAGGAAAGCGCATAGACGTATAAACAAGCCTATCTTAGCGACTCCAACAGCGCGCAGGTCTCATCGACGGCGTGCTGTTGTTGTTGCAGCGGGCTGATCGTCGCTGCGCTGTCGCCGCTTTGGGGGCCATACTCGCCATACCCAGCGTGATTGCCACCCTCGATGACAGCATAACGAGCGTCGGCAGGCAGCAACTCCCTGGTTTCCTCCCACTTCTGCGCAGTGACAAGACCATCCAGAGAGCCGCGCAAGGAAAGCACTTTGATCCCGCTTTTGCGGATATCGCCAGCAGGATAACCAGCCCAAAGCACCAGCCCATCTACCGAATCCGTGTGTTTGGCGGCCCAATCCGCCGCCATGACGCCACCCAGAGAGTGACCGCCCAGCGCCCAATGGCCGATCTGGGGGTTTCGCGCGATGACCGCCTCAGCTGCGTTGCCACCGAACACCGCTAAATGAAAAGGCATGGGCACGAGGAATACCGCATATCCTCGTTCGGCAATGCGCAGCAATGCCGGCGCGTAAGCACGCTCGTCCACCTTGCCGCCGGGGTAAAAGATGAACCCGATATCGGGTGTCCCCTTCTCGGGCAGGAACGAAATGACGCCGCCGGATGTTTCCACTCTCACACCAGGATTGCCGGCCATGGCCACCACAGCCTCGCCATGGGCCGGGTAATAAGCTCCCAGATAGATGCCCATGGCTGACACCAGAATGATCAATGCGGCAGTCACCCACAACCACGGCCTTCGATACCAGGGCCGCCGGGATGCGTCTCTGAACAGTTTTTTTACTCCCACGTCTTCCATACCTCCGGCTGAAAACCCACTGTGGCCTGCTTGCCGTTGCGCACGATGGGCGTCACGTAAAGCTTGGGGTTCTGCTGCAGGATCTCCTCGCGCATCTGCGCGCCCTTGATGCGGTCCAGACCCAGCGCCGCGTATTCCCTTGCCTTTGAGTCGATCAGCGCCTCCAACCCCACGGCGGCGCGCACGCTCTGCAGCTCCCCCTTGCTCAGGCCGAAGCGCAGAATGTCGATGTACTGCACCTTGATGCCGCGCTCCTTGAAGAAGCGCTGCGCCTTCTGGGTATCAAAGCATTTGGTTTTGCCGAAAATCTGTATGTTCATGGTTCCTCCTGCCTTCGCTTGTATAATCGTACCATCGTACATTTCCCTCGTCCAGACCATCTGCCCGCAGTGCTCTTATGCATCGGAATTTATGATTATTAATTTGCAACATTTCCATATTTCACTTGCAAATTTAACCTCCATCTGCTATCGTACCATCAGAGAACAACGAGGGAGAGATTGAAATGAAACGGATTCTTGCACTTGCTACGGCTGCCGTATTGATACTCGGTTGCGCTCTGGTGTTTACTTCGTGCGCGAAGCCCGGCTCCAACGAGTTCAAGGTGGGCCTGGAATGCGCTTACGCACCCTACAACTGGACGCAGAGCACCGATGCCAAGGGCGCTGTGCAGATCTCCGGCTCCAATGACTTCGCCGGCGGCTACGATGTGGAGATCGCCAAAAAGATCGCCGAAGGCCTGGGCAAGAAGCTTGTCATCGTAAAGACCGTGTGGGACGGCCTGACCCCTGCGGTGCAGAGCGGCACCATCGACGCCATCATCGCCGGCATGTCCGCCACCGACAAGCGCAAGCAGACATTGGATTTCTCCGACCCCTATTATAATTATGATCTCGTCATCATCGTGAAGGCAGACAGCAAATTCGCCGGCGCCACCAGCCTGGCCGATTTTGCCGGCGCCAAGATCACCGCCCAGCTGGACACGCTGCACTATGGCCTGATCGATCAGATCCCCGACGTACAGAAGCAGACCGCTAGCCAGGACTTCCCGACCATGCGCGTGGCGCTGGACTCGGGCAGCATCGACGGTTATGTGTCCGAAACGCCGGAAGGCATCTCGGCGCAGCTTACCAACCCCAACTTCAAGATGATCATCTTTGAGGACGGCAAAGGCTTCGAAGCCACCTCGGATCAGAAGTCCGTGTCCGTGGGCCTGAAGAAGGGCTCCAGCGATCTGGCTGAAAAGATCAACAAGATCCTCGCGGGCATCTCCGAGGAGCAAAGAGATCAAATTATGCAGAACGCCGTCAAGAACCAGCCCGCCGCCGACTGACCGCAAATAGCATTCAACAAGAACCTCAACAATCCATACGCGGGACCGGTTGAACCAATCGGCCCGCGTATCCTTGTCAGGAGCGTGAACCATGGTCTTGCTTAGCGTGGCGGCGGCCGACCGGACCTTCTTTGAATGGGTCGGCTATTTCCTGCAGAACAACTGGCAGCAGTTCCTTTTCGGCACCGGCAACACGATGCTGATCGCGCTGACCGGCACGATCCTGGGCTTTTTGATCGGCCTGGTTATCGGCATGATCCGCACGATTCCCGAAAGACACGACGAAGGCTGGGTCAGCAAGGTTGTACGAAAGATTGTCACCTTCCTGCTGGTCGCCTATATCGAGGTGTTCCGCGGCACGCCGATGATGGTGCAGGCCATCCTTATTTTCTACGGCATCCCGATGCTGTTCCCCGGCGTATTCCTGCCGGTGATTCCAGCGGGCATCCTGATCATCTCCATCAACACCGGAGCCTATCTGGCAGAGATCGTGCGCGGCGGCATATTGGCCGTGGACAAGGGCCAGTTCGAGGCCGCCCACACCGTAGGCATGACCCACACGCAGACGATGCTGCATGTGGTGCTGCCACAGGCGCTGCGCTCCATACTGCCGGCGCTGGGCAACGAGTTCGTCATCAACATCAAGGACTCCTCGGTGCTCAACGTCATAAGCGTTGTGGAACTGTTCTTCGCATCCAGATCCGTCGCGGGCACCTATTACCGGTATTTTGAGGTGTTCCTGATCACATGCGGCATCTATTTCGTGTGCACGTTCGCGGTGACACGGCTGCTGCGGCTGGTCGAGCGCAAGCTGGAAGGCCCCAAAAACTTCACGATCCACGGCTCGCAGACAACGGTGGATTCCGAGCTTCGCATACGGGGAGGTGGCGGCATTGGCTGACAGGGAGAAGATCATCGACGTGCGCCACCTGAGCAAGACTTTCGGCACGACCCAGGTGCTGCGGGACATCGACTTTTCGGTGAGCCGCGGAGAGGTCGTATGCATCATCGGCTCGTCGGGATCGGGCAAGAGCACGCTGCTGCGCTGCATCAACCTGCTGGAGATGCCCAGCGGCGGTGAGATACTGTACCGCGGGCAGAACATACTGGGCAGCCACATGCCCGTCAACGTCTACCGCACCAAGCTGGGCATGGTGTTCCAGCAGTTCAACCTTTTCAACAACATGACCGTGCTGGGCAACTGCATGGCCGGCCAGGTGCGCGTGCTCAAGCGATCCAAAGAGCAGGCGCGGGAGACGGCGATGAAGTATCTGGAGCTCGTAGGCATGGCACAGTTCATCCACGCAAAACCCCACCAGATCTCCGGCGGGCAGAAGCAGCGCGTGGCCATTGCCCGGGCGCTGTCCATGGAGCCAGACGCTTTGCTCTTCGACGAGCCCACCAGCGCCTTGGACCCGGAGATGGTCGGCGAAGTGCTCAAGGTTATGCGCGACCTGGCCAAGACCGGGCTTACGATGCTGGTGGTGACCCACGAGATGATGTTTGCCAAGGACGTCGCCAACCGTGTGGTATTCATGGACGCCGGCGTCATCGTTGAGGATGACGCGCCGGAGGTCATCTTCAACAACCCCAAGCAGGAAAGGACGAGGACGTTCTTGAAGCGAGTGTTGGAATAACCAGAAAAACTACGGGGCCGCATGCATGCGGCCCCGTTTTTATTTGGTCAGACCTTTTCTGATACCCGCACCTGTGGTACAGTGCTACCCCTTCTTGTATACCATGTTGGTGAAGCGCGGCCCCGGCACAAAACCGAGCCTTCTGTAAAGCGACTCGGCATTGTTGCCGACCGTCACTGCGAGCCGCATCGCTTTGCTGGTCTTGTGCGCCTCATTGAGGGCATGCTTCAGCATATACTCAGCCAGCCCTTTGTTCCTGTGCGCCGGCAAAACCGTGATGCTGCCGATGGACGAGAAGTCGTCCAGCGCGTCGTTCCTGCGATATGCCATGGCGCCCGCCTGGCAAAAGCCGACGATATCCGTGGAACCCTTGGCATAAACGATGCTGAACTGCTCCGTCGTGCCGGTCTCCTCGTAGATCCGAAAGACCTCGGCAATGTCTTTAGCCAGTTGTTCTTTATCCTCTTCTCCGAACAGCTCCCGGATGATTCCGCCCGCATATCCTTCGTGGTCAACCTGCACCAAGGCTGGAATATCCTCCCTGCTAGCCGTCCTACGCTCATATCCCTGCGGCGGCGCCACATCGAAAGGCTCTGTGGGCCGGCACATCATCCTGCGCATGCTGACGATGCGGCAGCCGAAGGACAGCAGCACGTCCATGTCGCGGTCCAGCATACCGATCAAGCGCACCGGGCCGCCGGTCTGCGCCGCCATGTGATGGAGGATCGCTTTCCAGAAGAAGACCCGGTCCTCAAACGGCGCGACCAAAAATGGCCAGATCACGGAATCGCCTTCCAGAATCGCACCGCCTACCTTGCGTCCATCCAGCAGCACCCAGAAGCAGTTGTCCGTCCAGGTCGTGTCGTTCAGCCGCAGCTTCCAGTCGTACCACAGCTCGATATCCGCGTCGGCGTAGATCGCCTGGAATACGGAGAAATGGTGCTTCTCCGCCCTTTCTATCGTGTAGCCCCGGCTCATCATACCAATTCCCTCTTTCCTTCAGTCAAACCTCTTCCGGTACCAGCACCTTTGGCACAGCGGCTCCACCGCCCGCCGCCTGGAGAAGCCATCGTAGATTGCCCGCGCCCGTGGGCCGTTCAGAATCTCATCCAATGGCTGTTCCAATATGTTGCCCAGCGCCAGAGCGCCATCGGCGTCCAGGCAGCAGGCCGTCACCGTGCCGTCGCTCAGGATGGCCACCTGATCGCGCAGCGCCCGGCAAAAGGCGGTTTCACCGCTTTCTATGGCACACAATGAGGGCCAGTCAAAGGTTTCACCTTCATTTACCCAGATTCCTTCACCCAATTTATATCCGTTCCGATCCCGCTGCAGCGGCGTCGGCACACCGAAGAACGCGGCGATGCGCCCAATGCGCCCGGCGTTGGCGGCGGCGTCCTCCCGCAGATTCCACAGCCGCAGGCTTATGAGCACCGGCCGGGACGCCCTCAGCGCCGCCACGGCTTCCAGCGTTTCGGTGAGCCAGCGGTCATCAGTGCTCTGGTCGCTGTGCAGCGAAAGGTTGACCTGGCGCAGCGCGGGGCTGGCCATGAGCACCGGCAGCCGCAGAGCCAGCAGGCGGCCGTTGGTCGTCAGGTTCACCGGGAAGCCGGCGTCGCCCGCCATGCGCAGCAACTCACCCAATGACGGGTGCAGCAGCGGCTCGCCCATCACATGGAAATAAAGCTGCCTCGCCCGCCCCTTGAGCTGCGACAGCACCCGCCCGAACTCCGCTTCCGACAGGAAGCGGGGCGCGCGGGCGGTGCCGGGGCAAAAAGGACAAGCGAGGTTGCAAACGTTTGTGATCTCGATGTATGCCTTATTGAACACTTACAGCAGCACGACCTTACTCATGTGCAGGGCGGATTGGTCCGCTCCTGATGCGGTGGTGATTCGACGCCATCCGCCGGGTTCCTGCTTTATAAACCGCGGCATCAGTCCTCAAGGAAGAGAGCTCCATCACCTATGAGGACTTTGCGGCTATGGAAATGCCGGAGTTTAGTAGATAAGATTATGCGAAAAGCGTGCAAGCACTCCCACGCATATCCTGTTACCAAACGATGATAGCAGGAGGACACTATGCCTCGCGTTTTTATACAGAGCGCCTATGACCGCGCCGCCGCCGTGGCCTATGCCCACCGCTGGGCCTTTGGCCGCAACCCGCGCTATTATGACTTCGAAAAGCTGGGCGGCGATTGCACGAACTTCGCATCGCAATGCCTGTACGCCGGCAGCGGCGTGATGCAGCCCGGTCAGCTGGGCTGGTATTATTACAACGCCAACAACCGCTCGGCTTCGTGGTCCGGCGTGGGATTTCTGCACGACTTCCTGGTGCGCAACCGCGGTTTGGGCCCCTATGCGGAGGAAGTACCGCTGGAACAGGTGCAGCCCGGGGACATCATTCAGCTGGCCATCGGCCACCCGTGGTACCACCACTCGCCGGTCGTCGTGGAGGTGGGCTACCCCGTGACGCCGGAAACCGTGCTGATAGCCGCCCACACCTACGATTCCGACAACCGGCAGCTGTCCAGCTACCCCTACCACAAGATGCGCTGCCTGCACATCATTGGCGTCCGTCGGTAGCGATCACACGTTACGCCAGGGGTGTGAGCTCCTGGCACAGCCAATGGTGATCAAAGCGGTCGACCTCAGCCACGGTGCAAAAGCCAGCCCGGCGATACAGCGCCAGCGCCGGCTGGTTGCCGGGGCTCACGAGGATGCGCATGGCGTCATGCCCCTTGCTCCGGGCAACGCAGATCGCATGGCCCAGCAGGCAGCGGCCAATGCCCTGTCCGCCGCGAGATGGCAAAACGCCGATACGCGCCAGCTCGCACGGGCGCTCCGCCGCGCTCCACGGTATGCCGTCGCCTATGAGTTCGCCGAAATCGCCCACCGAAACGGCGGCGATGATGTGCCCTCGCTCCCGCAGGCAGTACAGCCAGCCGTGGGCCACGTCGTCATCGTAGGTTTCCGACGTCGGGTAGTCCTGAGACCATGTGCAGCCTGGCAGCGCCGTACACGCCCGGTACAGCGCCAGTACCGCCTCGCGGTCCGCCGGCGTGCCCGGCATAAAGGTCCAACTCTCCATGCGGCATTCCTCCATCCATCCATTTTACAGAAGCTGTGACGGCGCTATACCGACAGCAAGACAATACCGGCCAACCCCACCAGCAGCGAAACCAGCCCTCGAACACGGAAGGGTTCCCGGTACAGCACCAAAGACACAACCCACGTGAGCGCCACCAGCGCACCGGTGATGCTCGGGAAGGCCACCACCGCGGGGATTGTACGCAGAGCCATCATGACCGCGGCATTGCCCGCCAGCGTGCCAGCGCCCAGGGCGGCGCTCAACGCCGGCAGCCACGGGCTGCGCCACGGCGCCAGGCTGAGCCGCCGGCGGGCGGTCTGCCCCAGCAGCAGCGCCCAAAAGCACAGCGCCGCCACCAAAAAGCCGTAGAACTGAAAGCTCCAATCGTCCCCCGCGCCCAGCCATGCGCCCTGGGCCTTTTGCAGCACAGACAGCATACCGTTGCACACCATCATCAGCAGCGCCAGCCGCACCCAGCGGCCGCTGGGCCGCTGCGAGCCACCGCCCCGGCTGCTCAGCACGACCACCGACAGCACGCACAGCAGCCCCGCGGCCTTGGAAAGCGTGATCGCCTCGCCAAAGAACAGCGCGCCCACCGCCACCGGCAGCAGCACCGAAAGGCCCACGAACAGAGATGTCAGGGAAAGCGGACCCTCGCGCATGCACTTGACCATCAGTGCGATCGTCGCGGCGAAATCCACACCGAAGAGCGCGGCCAGCAGCAGCGTGCGCGGGTCGCGCAGCGCCCAGCTTCCGAAAATGGCCAGGACCAGCGGGATCAGCGACAAACCGATGGCGCTGTACAGATAGGTGCCCGCCGGCGCGGGGTCGAAGCGGCGGGCCATCTCCTTGTTGGCCAGGGCTTGCACCAGAAAGGAAAATACGGCGGCTACAATTAGCATATGTCCTCACAAAAACAGTTTATATCCATATGGGCCAGAGGAATCATAACGTGGTTTGGCTGCTGTGGCAAGGACTTGGAGAAAGGATTTCGCACCTTCGGGTGCGACCAAAGGGCTTTCCGGTCGCCCTTTGGAAACCTTCGGCCACCATCTATTAATTATGTATGTGTGGAACAGGCAGCGCAACTATTTTGCATATTACCTCTCCCCCTCTGGGGGAGAGGCTGGGAGAGAGGGCTTCGCAGGACGAGTAAGCCCATTGCCGACGGACGGTTCATCCGGCCGGAGGAAACGAACATCCAGAAAGAACCGCCCACAAAACCCCGCCGCAGCGGCCTCGTTCCCTATCATCCGAGCATGTGACGGACAACGGAAAGCCCGCCTGCCGACGGTTATCGGCAGGCGGGCAACGAGAGCTATGAACAAGCCGTCTGAATCGCCAAGGCGCAACAGCGCCGCTGGCGACTGTTTCACGTCCTAGACGTGAAACAGCAACTCGCCGTAGGTCGGGAACGGCCAGATGGAAGCGTCCACCTTGGTCTCCAGCATGTCAGCCACTTCGCGGACCTTTTCCACCTTGGTGAACACCTGGTCGCGATAATACTTGGCCTGCTTGAGCGCGTCGCCGTGCATGGCATCAGCGCTGGCGGCGGCCTTGCCCAGGGCGGTCACGGCTTCCTTGAGGGCGGTGTAGCCTTCGCTCAGGTCTGCCAGCACGGCGGACACGGCGGTCGGATCGCTGCCGGCGGCCTTGAGGGCGGCCACGGTGCTGGCCACTTCCTTCACCTGGCGTAGCACGGCGGGCAGGATGGAGCGGTTGGCCATCTCCAGCGCGGTGAGCGCCTCGATGTTGATGGTCTTGATATAGTGCTCCAGCATGATTTCATAACGGGACTTGGTCTCCACCGCGCTTAGCACACCATGCTTGGCCAGCACCTCGACGTTCTTGTCTACCAGCAGCTCGCCAATGGCGTCCACGGTGTTGCGAATGTTCTTAAGGCCGCGCTTGGCCGCCTCGCGCACCCATTCAGGCGCGTAGTTGTTGCCGTTGAATACAATGCGCTTGTGGTTGACGACGGTCTCTTTGACGATGGCGCCAACCTCGGCGGTGAAGTCTCCGGCCTGCTCCAGGCGGTCGGCGAACTGGCTTAACATCTCCGCGACGATCGTGTTGAGCACGATGTTGGGCATGGCGATGGACGACGAGGAGCCCACGCTGCGGAACTCGAACTTGTTGCCGGTGAAGGCGAAGGGCGAGGTGCGGTTGCGGTCGGTGTTGTCCAGCGGCAGCGGCGGCAGCGTGGTCACGCCGATGGTCAGGTGAGAGCTGTTGCCATTGGTGCGGGCGTTGCCGGTCTCGATCTGATCCAGCACGGCGGTCAGCTCGTCGCCCAGGAAGGCGCTGATGATGGCCGGCGGCGCTTCGTTGGCGCCCAGGCGGTGATCGTTGCCGGGCGTGGCAATGGACACGCGCATGAGGCCCTGATACTCATCCACAGCCTTGAGGACAGCGGCCAGGAACAGCAGGAACTGGGCGTTGTCGCAGGGCGTGTAGCCGGGGTTGAGCAGGTTGTGGCCGGAATCGGTGTTCATGGACCAGTTGTTGTGCTTGCCGCTCCCATTGATGCCGGCGAAGGGCTTCTCATGCAGCAGGCAGACCAGGCCGTGCTTGTCGGCGAGCTTACGCATCATTTCCATGGTGATGTGGTTCTGATCCGTGGCGATGTTTGTAGCGGCAAAAATCGGGGCCAGCTCATGCTGGGCGGGGGCAACCTCGTTGTGCTTGGTGCGAGCGGTGACGCCCAGCTTCCAGAGCTCCGCGTCCAGCTCATGCATGAAAGCGGCGACGCGGGGCTTCAGCACACCGAAATACTGATCTTCCATCTCCTGTCCCTTGGGGGGCTTGGCGCCGAACAGCGTGCGGCCGGTAAACAGCAGGTCGGGGCGCTTGAGGAAGAGGCCCTTGTCCACCAGGAAGTACTCCTGCTCAGGACCCATGGATGTGAACACACGGCGGGTCTCGGTGTCGCCGAACAGGCGCAGGATGCGCAAAGCCTGCTTGCTCAGGGCTTCCGTGGAGCGCAGCAGCGGGGTCTTCAGGTCCAGCGCTTCGCCGGTGTAAGAGCAGAAGGCCGTGGGGATGTACAGCGTGCCGTCCTTTACATAAGCAGGCGACGTTACATCCCAAGCGGTGTAGCCGCGGGCTTCAAAGGTGGAGCGCAGGCCGCCGGAGGGGAAGCTGGACGCGTCGGGTTCGCCCTTGATGAGTTCCTTGCCGGAGAACTCGGTGAGCGCCGTGCCGTCGCCCTGGGGAGCGATGAAGGCCTCATGCTTCTCGGCGGTAATGCCGGTGAGCGGCTGAAACCAATGGGTGAAGTGGGTCGCGCCCAGCTCGATGGCCCAATCTTTCATGGTGGCGGCTACGGTCTCGGCGATGGCCGGGTCCAGTGCTGTGCCCTCATCCAGCGTCTTTTTCAGCGACTTGAAGATGTTCTTGGGCAGGCGTTCACGCATAACCGCCTCGTTGAACACGTGGCTCCCGAAGGTTTGCGCCAGGTTTTGAGATTCCGTGAGTGCCATTTTCATTCCCCTTTCCAAATAAAAAAAGCGCTTCAACAAACGTTGAAACGCCTTTGTTTCTAAACGCCGCCAGTATAGCACCGCCCGGTGCAAGTGTCAATAGCACAATATGCAGATTGACCGCTGTTTTCACCGGCTAACACGGCAAAAAATGCAGGTTCCCTATATGTGAAATTGCACAAACGGCTATATAAAGGATTCCATCCGCCACCATCGAAAGAAATATGCAATACAAGAGCGAAAGGTTGGCGTATGGTCATGACGGTGGAGCAATATGGCAGGCTGCAGTTGTGTTTCGACGGCGACGAGGGCGTGGAAGCGGTGGAGTATGAACTGCCGGATGGCACAACGGAGCGCGGCCCCGTGTTTGCGGACCAGCCCATCCGGTTGGAATATGACGAACACGGCTTTGAAACGACCCACGCCCAGGGCGCGCCGCGGCTGTGCGCTCGATACACGCCGGCTGCCCCCGGGCACTACCGCTGGCGGGCGCTGCGGGGCGGCGAAGCTCTGCATAGCGGCGAGTTCGATTGCGTGGCGGGAAGCCACCCAGGCTATGTACAGGTCAGCAGCCGTGACCCGCGGTATTTTGCCTTCAGCGATGGCAGTTCCTATGTGCCGATCGGGCTCAACATCGTGGATGTCACCTGGCATCCGCTGCCCGGCTCCATGGAGCACTTTGTGCGCAGCGGCCAGCGCGCCACCTGCGGCATACGCACATGGCGGCGGTGGTTCCGGGAACTCAGCGAAAACGGCGGCAACTACGCGCGCATCTGGATCTCCAGAGACTATACCGATGGCCGAACAGAAACCCCTGGCCGGCATGACCTGATCCCATTCGCCCACCTGGACGCCGTGGTGGAGGAGGCGCGCAGCAGGGGTATCCGGCTCAAGCTATGCCTGGATCACTTCCGCCATTTTGACCGGCCGGGCCACTTCGCCCACAAGGTGACGCGAGACCCGGACACCGGCGAAGCGCTGGAATCGGTGGTTCAATGGCTGCGCTCCCCCCACTGGCGGCAGCTGTGGTTGGCCGATGCCCAGCCGTATCTGGCCCGCTATTGGAACGACCCAGTCGTGTTCGCCTGGGAGCTGTGGAACGAGATGAACGCCGTGGACGCGCCCTTTGACGACGTGTGCGACTGGACGGAACACATGCTTGCGCACATCAAGGCAGCCTCGCCGCGCAGCCTGACCGTCAACTCCCTGGGCTCCGCCGACGAGCCGAAGGCCTATGGGCAGCACCGGCGCTTCCAGGCCATTGCGCATATGGACATCGACCAGGTGCACCGATATCTGGACCAGGGCGCTCCTCTTGCCGTGTGCCGCACCGACCCTGTGGCGTTCTCGGTGGAGTCGGTGACCATGGGCAGCGGCCGCCGCCCGGTGATCCTGACCGAGACCGGCGCCGTGGACGACCGGCACATCGGCCCATTCCGCTTCTACGACTGCGACCACGATGGGCTGATCTTCACCGACTGCACATATCCCGCGTTCTTTGCCGGCGCGGCGGGCAGCGGGCACATCTGGCACTGGAACGAATACGTGGAACGCAAGAACCTGTGGCCGCTGTACCGGCCGCTGGCCGAGGCGCTGCGAGGCGTGGCCTGTGACGCCGAGGGGTTCCGGACGGTGGATCATTCCACCGATGCAGCCTGGGTGCTGGGCCTGGAGGGCCGCACGTGTGCGCTGTGGTTTGTGCGCAGCAAGGCCGACCGCTGGGACCATGTGCTGCGTGACGGCGGAAGCCCGGCGCAGGCGCCGGGTGTCACGATCCCCTGGGAGGGCGCGGCCCAGGCCACGGCCTGGGGGCTGTGCGGCGAGGCTGCTCCGCCGGTGGATGTGCAGCACGGCGTTGTGCAAGTGGGCGCCTTCACCCACGGCTGCGTGATCCGCGTGCAGAAACACACGTAAGTATTTTATGGCACAAATGCCCCGCGTTCCCTTTCGCAGCGCCGCGTTCGGTGCTATACTCTAACTCCGAAAGAGCCAACAGGAGGAACACATGACAGACGTCATAAACGGCTACCTGCGGGCGGCCACGGCCATCCCCGGGCTGCCGGGCTACGAGCAGCCCTCGGCGGATCTCGCGGCCGAGTGGTTTCGAAAATTCAGCGGCGATGTGTGGCAGGACGCCTTCGCCAACACCTTTGCCCGTATGGGCGGCAGTGGACCGCGGGTACTCATCGCCGCCCACGCCGACGGCCTGGGCCTGATGGTGCGCTCCGTGGAAGATTCCGGCTTCCTGGGTTTTGTGACCGTGGGCGGCTTCGACCCTCGGGTGCTGCCGGGGCTGGAGGTCACCGTGCACGGCCGCGAGGGCGATTATTTCGGCGTCATAGGCGCCAAGCCACCCCATGTTTTGAGCGATGAGGATCGCAAGAAGGTGCTCACCGTACCGGAACTGTTCATCGACATCGGCTTTTCGCCGGAACGCGCGCGCAAGCTGGTTTCCGTAGGCGACATCGTGAGCTTCCGCGCGCCATTGCAAAACCTGGCCGGCAAGGTCGTGAGCGGACGCGCGTTGGACGACCGCGCCGGCATCGCCGTGATGTTGGAGGCCATGCGCCTGCTCAAGAAAACCCCGTGCCACGCCGACGCCGTGTTCACCGCCACCACCCGGGAGGAAGTGGGCGGCTATGGCGCGGCCACCAGCGCTTACAGCCTGAACCCTGATTTCGCCGTCATCATCGACGTAACCCATGCCAAATTCAAGGGCGGCGACGACCCGCGCATGGTGCCCTTTGACACGGTGAACCTGGCTGCGGGCCCGTGTATGGACCGCCGCCTGCGCCTACGCATGGAAGCCGTGGCCCGGCGCGCCAAGATTCCGCTGGCCTACGACTACATGGCCGGCCAGACCAGCACCGACGGTGACGAGGTGCTGTTGAGCCGCGCCGGCGTGCCGTTGCTGCTGCTGCAGCTGCCGCTGCGCTACATGCACACCACGGTGGAATGCCTGGACGGCGACCTGGTGCGCAAGAGCGGCAAGCTGCTGGCGTTATTCCTGCGGGAGGTCACCGCGGATTGGGAGGGCTGGACATGCACATCCGAGCGCTGACGGCGCTGAGCGGCCCCTCGGGCTTCGAGGACGCCGTGCGCCAATACATCGTGGAACAGGCCCGCGCCGCGGCCGACGACGTGCGCGTGGACAAACTGGGCAACGTGATCGCCACGAAGACCGGCACAGCCGAACACCCCAAGCGGGTGATGGCCTGTGCCCATATGGATGAGGTCGGCTTTTTTATTACCAAGATAGACGATTCCGGCCTACTGAGCTTTGAAACCATCGGCGGCATCGATACGCGCATACTGCCCTCACAGCGGGTGCTCATCGGCGCGCGCGCCGTTCCCGGCGTCATAGGCTCCATGCCCATCCACCTGCTCAAGCCCGAGGACATCAAAAAGCCCGTGGACAAGGACAAACTGATGATCGACATCGGCGCGACATCCCGCGAGCAGGCGGCGGCGCTGGTAAGCCCCGGTGATTGGGCCATATTCGACAGCGGTTATGTGGAGTTCGGCGACAACCTGGTGAAGGCCCGGGCGCTGGACGACCGCGCCGGCTGCGCGCTGCTGCTGGACGCACTCAAGACCCGGCGCGAGGCCACGCTGGTGGCCGTGTTCTCGGTCATGGAGGAGATCGGCACGCTGGGCGCCCATGTGGCCGCCTACGCCGTGCAACCCGACGCCGCCGTGGTGTTGGAAGGCACCACGTGCGCCGACATGCACGGCGTGCCCGAGCATCTCAAGGTCACGCGCATCGGCCACGGGCCGGCCATCACGACGATGGACCGCACAGCAATCTCCGACCGGCTGCTGCGAGATCATCTGATCGCCACGGCCAAGGCTCGCGGCATCCCCTATCAGACTCGCGGAGGTTCCTTTGGCGGCACCGACGCCGGCGCCATCGCCCACAGCCGCGCCGGCGCGCCGGTCGTCAACATCTCCGTTCCGTGCCGCTACATCCACTCCCCCGTGTGCGTGATGAGCCGCGATGACTATGACAACGCCGCGCGGTTGCTGGACGCATTTCTGGAGGGTATTCAACACCATCTTGAGGAGGAAGCAAAATGAGCCAGGCCATCGATACGCTCAAACAACTGCTGCCGGTGTACGGCCCCTCGGGCCGTGAGGACGCCGTGGCGCAGCTCATAACAGAGCTCGTAACCCCCTATGCCGATGAGATGCGCCGCGACGCGCTGGGCAACCTGATCGCCGTAAAGCGCGGCGGCGGCCGCAAGGTTCAGATGGCCGCCCACATGGATCAGATCGGCCTGATGGTGACCCACATCGATGACAACGGCTTTTTGCGCTTCACCAACGTGGGCGGCGTGCGGCCCCACTGGCAGCTGTTCACGGCCGTGGGTTTTGCCAACGGCACATCCGGGGTCATCGGCTTTGAAACCAAGACCGTGGAAGCCATGGACAAGCTCAAGATGGACCACATGTTCATAGACATCGGCGCGCGCACCCGGGCTGAGGCCGAGGAAAAGGTGCAGGTGGGCGACATGGCCGTGTTCGCCCAGCAGCCCGTGGAGCTGGGGGGCCGCATGGCCTGCGGCTACATGGATGACCGCGTCGGCTGCGCGGTGCTCGTGGAGACCTTCAAGCGCATGCACGATTCACCCTATGACCTGTACGCCGTGTTCACCGTGCAGGAGGAAGTGGGCGCCCACGGCGCCCGCGTGAGCTCCTATGCCATCGCGCCGGAGATGGCCCTGGCCATCGACGTGACGCTGGCCGCCGACACGCCCCAGGCGCTGCCCAACTGCTCCGTGGCGCTGGGCAAGGGCCCTGCCATCAAGGTCAAGGATCAATCGCTGCTGGCCCACCCCAAGGTGCGCCGCTGGCTGCAGGACGCCGCTGCCCGCGCCGGCATCGCCACGCAGATGGAAGTGCTCACCGCCGGCGGCACTGATGCCGGTGCCATGCAGGCCACCCGGGAAGGCGTGCCCAGCGGGTGCCTGTCCATCCCGTGCCGCTATGTTCACAGCACCGCCGAGATGATCGACATCGCCGACTATGAACAGTGCATCGACCTGCTGGTGGCCGCCTTGGCCACCGACGCGTGATGCAGGAGGAAACCATGGAAAAGCGCATCATCAGCAGCGAGAACGCCCCCAAGGCAGTGGGGCCCTACAGCCACGCCGTAGCCGTGGGTAATCTGCTGTTCACGTCCGGGCAGATCGGCATCCGCCCCTCCACCGGCGCCGTGGCCGAGGGCGGCGTGCGCGAGCAGACCATGCAGGTGTTCGAGAACCTGCGCGCGGTGTTGGCTGAAGCCGGCGCGGATTTCACCGACGTCATAAAGGCCACGGTGTTCCTGACCGACCTCAATGACTTCGCCGCGGTCAACGAGGTATACGCAAGCTATTTTGTCGGCGGCTTCCCCGCCCGCAGCTGCGTGGAGGTTTCGCGCCTGCCCAAGGATGTGGACGTGGAGATCGAGATGATCGCCATCCTGAAAGACAAATAGTTCGTATCGAAAATAGTCTTAAAAGCAACAGCATGCTTAGCTTCTATACCGTATATTCAATAACGGGCTGTCGTGCTAAGCGCATATAGACATCATTACTCAACAGATGGGGCCGAAGGTTTCCAAAGGGCGATCAGAAAGCCCTTTGGTCGCGCCCAATGGCGCGAAATCCTTCCCTTCTATATGTTTAGCACGATAACCCCGTTCTAAAGGATAGCTTATGAAACCTTTAGTCGGCATCACGATGAACCCCGACACCCGCGACGGCGACCGCCTGGGGCGGCTGTACAGCTTTTACATGGAGGCCGTGCGGGAGGCCGGCGGGGTGCCTGTGATGCTCTTCGACAGCGCCGGTGAGGCTGATATCTTAGCCGCACGGCTGGATGGGCTGCTGCTAAGCGGCGGCGACGATGTGGACCCGGCTCTCTACGGCCAGCCCAACACCGCATCCCACAGCGTGGACGCCGGCCGCGACGCCATGGAGGTCGCGCTGCTGCAAGCTTTTATGGCGGCGGGCAAGCCTGTGTTGGGCATCTGCCGCGGCATCCAGCTGATGGCGGCGGCGCTGGGCGGTTCGCTCTATCAGCACATCCCCGACGAGCTTCATGTCCCCCACCCCTTCGGCCAGCGCCACGAAATGCTGGTGCGCCGGGGCACGTTCCTGTCAGCCTTTCTACCCGAGCGCGTGCAGGTAAACAGCACGCACCATCAATCGGTGCGCGCGCTGCCGCCGGGCTTCCTTACGGCGGCTGTGGCCCCCGACGGCGTCATAGAAGCCATGCAGGCCGTGGACGGCTCCGCGGTGTACGGCGTGCAGTTCCACCCGGAACGGCTGTATCAGGATGACGTGCGCATGGTGGAACTATTCCGGTTGCTTATCAAATAACAACACAAAGTGATTCAGTGGATAATGCCATGCGTACAGGCAGAATGCGCTCACCCGGGCCGCTGCCTGTACGCTTGCGTATTCCGTTCGTGTAACATTCAGAACGTTTTAGAGAAATGCTCGTTGTTGCTCATTTCAAGGCAAACTTTCTCCGCATTTTTGACCAATATTTCAACTCTATGATTCCGTTGTTGCAAATAAACCCTTGTAATCCTACTTTATTCTGTTATAATGATGAAAAATTGCAGGCTTTTCATTTGTTTCCTGCATAGTATAGCATGACAAGGGCAACGGCGCACCACGGCTTACCAACGCGCCAGCGTTGGTTTTTTACCGCAGCCCGCAAGGAGGCATCATGGCTCTGACCAATCAGGACATCCTCTCTCTGGCTCGAGAGAGCGACGTGAAGTTCATCCGGCTGCAGTTCACCGATCTGTTCGGCCAGATGAAGAACCTCGCCATCCTGATCGACCATCTGGAGGAGGCGCTGGACGGATGTTACATGTTCGACGGCTCCTCAGTGGATGGCTTCGTGCGCATCGAAGAGAGCGACATGGTGCTGCGGCCGGATCCCTCCACGTTCACGGTGTTCCCTTGGCGGCCGCAAAACGGCCGTGTGGGCCGGCTGATCTGCGACGTCCATTACCCCGACGGTTCCCCCTTCGAGGGCGACCCCCGGCGAATTCTGCGGCGCGTTGTGGAAGACGCCGCGTCCATGGGCTACACGCTCAAGATTGGCGCCGAGTGTGAGTTCTTCCTGTTTCACACCGACCCCCAGGGCCGCCCCACGACGATCACCCATGACGACGGCGGCTATTTCGACCTGGGGCCGGTAGACATGGGCGAGGACGCCCGCCGCGACATCTGCATGGCGCTGGAAGACATGGGCTTCAACATCGAAGCCTCCCACCACGAGGTGGCCCCCGGCCAGCATGAGATCGACTTCCGCTATGCCGAAGCGCTACAGGCCGCCGACGACATGATGACCTTCCGCATGGCGGTCAAAACCGTGGCCAAGCGCCATGGCCTGGCGGCCACCTTCATGCCCAAGCCCCGCGAAGGCGTGAACGGCAGCGGCCTGCACGCCAACCTGTCGCTGTGGAAGGACGGCCGCAACGCCTTCTGCGACGAGACCGCCCTCGGCGGGCTGTCCCCCGTGGCCCGGGGTTTTGCCGCCGGCATCATGGCCCACATCGACGCCATCACGGCGCTGGCCAACCCGCTGGTCAACTCATACAAGCGATTGATCCCCGGCTATGAGGCCCCGGTGTACGTGTGCTGGGCGCGGCACAACCGCAGCCCGCTGATCCGCGTGCCCGACGCCGGCGGCGAGGGAACCCGCCTGGAGCTGCGCAGCCCCGACCCTTCGTGCAACCCGTACCTGGCCTTCGCGGCCATCTGCGCCGCCGGGCTGGATGGCCTGCGCCGGGAGCTCACGCCGCCGCCCATGCTGGAGCGCAACATCTACCGCATGGACGAGGGCGACCGCGACGCCATGGGCGGCCTGCGCCGCCTGCCGGTCACACTGGCCGACGCGCTGGACGCGCTGGAACGCGACCGGCTGATCCTGGACGCCATCGGGCCCCACGCCGCCGAGAACTACATCAAGGCCAAGCGCATGGAATACGCCGACTATAGCTCCCGCGTGCACCAATGGGAAACCGACCGCTACCTGACCCGGTATTGATCATGGAAACTCTCCAGCGGAAAGGGTAATCCCTATGCCATGCAACGTGCTCATCGTGATACGCCGACCGGAACTGATCTCCCAGATCCGCACCGTTCTACAGACGCGGGGCTACTCCATCGTGGACAGCTGCGCATCGGGCATGCAGGGCCTGCGCACGGCGGCCAGCCACCCGGTGGATGTGGCCATCGCAGGCTTCATTCTAAGCGACATGTCCGGGCTGGAATTCGCAGCCGACCTGCAGGACAAGGCGGACACTTCGGTGCTCATGATCACCCCGCAGGACCAGGTGGCCTATGTGAAGGAGCAGGCCCGGGGGCGCGACGTGATCCCCCTGCCGCGGCCCGTGACGGCCCAGGCGCTGCTGAGCACGCTGGAGCTCATGGAGCATTACCGCAGCCGCCTGCAAAGCGCCCGCGACACCGCCGACAAGCTGCGCAGCGACTTGGACCGGCGGGCGATGGCCGACCGGGCCAAGGTTGTGCTGATGAACCACACGGCCATGAGCGAAGCCGAAGCGTGGCGATGGCTGCAGAAACGATCGATGGACACCGGCAAAAGCCTGCGGGAGGTCGCGCTGCAGGTGCTGGACCAATACAAGACCGATAAACCGTAAATTTTCCAGATAGCAGGAGAACCAAATATGACAACAATGAAGTTGCAAAACGCACCGCTGTGGCGGGAACAATTCGAGCACGACAGCTGCGGCACCGGCTTTGTCGCCAACCAGCGGGGCGAGCGCTCCCACCGCATCGTGCGCGACGCGCTGGAGGTGCTCAAGCGCTTGAGCCACCGCGGCGGCGCCGGCTATGACCCCGACACTGGCGACGGCGCGGGCATTCTGATCCAGCTGCCCCATGAGCTGTTCCAAGCCGTGGCAGGCGCGCCGCTGCCCGAGGCCGGCCAGTATGCCGTGGCGCAGTTCTTCTTCCCCCGGGAGGCCGAAGCCCATGCGGATTGCGTGCAGATGGTCAACCAGGTGTGCGCCGCCCAGAGCATGAGCGTGCTGGCCTGGCGCGACGTGCCCCACAACCTGCACGCCTGCGGCACCGCCGCCCGCGATTGCGCGCCGGCCATCGTGCAGCTCTTCGTGGCCCCCGCCAAGCCCGTGGAAGACCTGGAGCAGGCCGTCTACATCCTGCGCCGCGCCATTGAGAAGCGCGCCGCTGCCGAAAATGCCAATCTGTACGTCGTCAGCTTCTCCTCGCGCACCATCGTCTACAAGGGCATGATGCACGCCTGGCAGTTGGAAAAGTTCTACCCCGATCTGGTGGATGAGCGCACGGCTTCGGCGGTGGGCATGGTGCACTCGCGCTATTCCACGAACACGCTGCCCACGTGGAGCCGCTCCCAGCCCTGCCGCATGATCGCCCACAACGGCGAAATCAACACGCTGCGCGGTGCGGAAAACGCCATCAAGGCCATGGAAACCGGCCTGCACGGCGGCAAGCTCAAGCGCCGCCTCAAGGACGTGCTGCCGGTGCTGGAGGACGACGGCAGCGATTCCATGAAGTTCGACAACGCCTTTGAGTTCTACTGTCAGAACGGCCGGCCCATGGCCCAATCGCTGATGCTGATGATGCCCGGCCCGTGGTCCATGGACAAGACCATGGACGAAACCCAGCGCTCGTTTTATCAGTACGCCGCTTGCCTGCTGCCGCCGTGGGACGGCCCTGCCGCCATCACCTTCACCGACGGCCGCAAGGTGGGCGCCACGCTGGACCGCAACGGCCTGCGCCCGGCCCGCTGGGCTTTGAGCGCCGACGGCGTCATGGTGCTTTCCAGCGAATCCGGCGTGCTGGACATGCCGCCGGAGAACACCGTGCGCAAGGGCAAGCT
>JAEZSC010000067.1 GCA_023422005.1 Bacillota bacterium
AGCGCGCGGTGTCCACCATGCAGGTGTCCTCATTCATGACGATGAGGCCGCCGGAGCCCATGATGGCGCCCAGCTTGACCAGACTGTTGTAATCCGTGGGCACGTTGAGGTTCTCTGTGGTGATGCAGCCACCAGAAGGGCCGCCGATCTGCGCGGCCTTGAAACGCTTGCCATCGCGGATGCCGCCGCCGATCTTGAAGATGATGTCTCCCAGTGGAATGCCGATGGGCACCTCGATGATCCCTGTGTTGACGACGTCTCCGGCCAGCGCAAACACCTTGGTGCCCTTGCTGGTTTCGGTGCCGAACTGCGTATACCAATCACCGCCGTTCTGCAAAATCACCGGGACACTGGCGAAGGTTTCCACGTTGTTGATGATCGTTGGCTTGCCGAACAGGCCCTTTTGGAACGGGAAGGGCGGCTTCTGCCTGGGCTCGCCGCGTTCGCCTTCAATGGAGGCCATCAGTGCCGTCTCTTCGCCGCACACGAAGGCGCCCGCGCCGATGCGTATCTCGATGTCAAAATCGAAGCCGCTGCCCATGATATTTTTACCCAGCAGACCGCGCCTGCGCGCTTCCTCGATGGCGGCGGACATTCGCTCCACGGCGATGGGATATTCGGCGCGCACATAGATGTATCCCTGGCTGGCGCCGATGGCGTAGCCGCCGATCAGCATGCCCTCTATGACGGTATGGGGGTCCCCTTCGATGACGCTGCGATCCATAAACGCCCCGGGGTCGCCCTCGTCGGCGTTGCAGATAATGTATTTCACATCGCTCTGCGCCTTCAGGCCGGCTTCCCACTTGACCCCCGTGGGGAAGCCCGCGCCGCCGCGGCCCTTTAGGCCGGATTTGAGCACCTCGGCCACGACATCCCGCGGCTGCATCTGCGTGAGCGCCTTGGCCGCGGCATAATAACCTCCGCGGGCAATGTAGGCGTCCATGCTGGCATACTCCATGATGCCGCAGTTACGCAGCACGATTTTCACTTGCTCCTTGAAGAAGCCGATGTCGTCCAGCCGGGGTACCCGCTTGCCCAGCGAATGATCAAAGAACGTATACTCCTCCAGGATCTCCCCTTTGCCGATGTGGTGGCGCACGATGCGCGCGGCCTTTTCCGGAGTCAGCTCGGTGTAGAAGATGCGCTCGGGCAGCACGATCATCGCCGGCCCCACAGCGCAGATGCCCATGCAGCCGGTCTCGTACACCAGCGTTTCTTGGGCCAGCCCCTGGCGTTGGAGTTCGTCGTTCACGGCATCGCGCACCATGCCGCAGTTGCTGGAAACACAGCCGGCGCCGGCGCACACGAGTACCTTGTGCTTGTATCTGTTGAGCTCTTCATTGTATGTGCTCTTGATTTGATCCAGCAACTCGATGCGATCGATTTTCATACTCATCTCCTGCCCCACCCCTTTCAATATTTGGACAAAATGGAGTTGAGCTTGTTGACCGTGACCTGCTTATAGACCACGTTGTCGATCATGATGGCCGGCGCCAAGCCGCACGCGCCGATGCAACGCGCGACTTCAAAGGTGAATTTGCCGTCGGCGGTGGTTTCGCCGATCTCAATGCCCAGCTTCTGCTGAAGGCTTTCAATCAGTTTTTTGCCGCCGCGAACATAGCACGCAGTACCCAGACACACGCGTATCGTGTGCTGGCCCCGGGGCTTGGTGCTGAAAAAGGAATAGAACGTAACCACGCCCGAAACCTCGGACAACGGCATCTCCAGCTTGTCCGCGATGAAGGCTTGCACCTCCAGCGGCAAAAAGCCGTAGATCTCCTGCGCCTGGTGCAGGATCTGAATCAGGCTTCCCTCCTTGCCCTTGTACAGGTCGATGACGTTGGCGATTGCGGCCAACTTGCCCTCGTCACCCGGCATGCATCCGGCACATTGGCTGGCTTGCGGCTTGTAGCTCATCATATGCCTCCTGTCGCTGTGGATTGTGATATGCCTCTGTTAAAAGTATAACAATCAAGTGTGAGAGTTTTATGATTTCACATCACCAATTCTCAATAATTTGCGGTCAATAAACCTCCGCTCTGCACGGATTATGTTGACACCCATAACAGATCCATCACATTCGGCTGTCGCGAAGCTGCTCAAACTCAGGTGTTCTTATTCCAGCGCCGTCATGATATACTTGAAAAATCAGCATAAGCGAATAATTGAAAGAGGCAAAACCGTCAGGACAATTGGCAAATGGGGTGCGCAAAGCATGGGCGAGGTGCGACTGCTTATTGCCGACGGCAACAGCGAAACCAGAAAAAGAATTGCCGAGATGGCAGAAAACGACGGCTACACCGCCGATGTGGCCGCCGATGGCATCGCCGCGCTCAAGCTGTTCCGCCGCCACGAATACGCCATATTCGTTCTGGAGGGCACGCTTCCCGAGTTGGACGGCTGGCACGTTTGCTCGCAGATCCGCAAGGCCTCCGACGCGCCTATACTCGTACTGTCCGAACGAGCCGGCGAGGAAGACAAGCTGTCATTTTTTCGAATCGGCGCGGACGACTACATCGCCAAGCCCTTTTCACTGAGGGAGCTTTCCGCCCGGATCAAGGTGTTCCTGCGCCGCACGCAGAACAGCCCTATCATCCGCCGTATCACCTTTGACGGTCTCTGCATCGACACGATCTCCCGCACCGTGTATGTGGACGGAAACGCGGTGCCGCTGACGCCGCGGGAGTATAACCTGCTGCTGTTCCTAGCCTCCAACCCCCACAGGGCCTTTTCGCGGGAGGCCATACTCAACGAGGTGTGGGGAGAGGACTATGTTGGCACAGACCGAACGGTGGACACACACATCAAGAGCCTTCGGGAAGGCATCAAGCCCTATCAGGATTTCATCTCCACCATATGGAGCTATGGGTATATGTTCAAGGTGTAAAGCAGATGGCTCCATGCCGCATTCGGATGGCTCTTTCAAAGGCTCATGGCATAATCTTTTATTTCTGCGCCGGTTTATGATATACTAAAAGCATATTAATATATCGTCAGCGAAAAGCTGCAGGAGAAGTGCGAGCAGTCTATGAGCATTCGAAGCACGGCGAAGGCCATTATTCTCGATGATGACAAGATCCTATTGAACAAATGCCGCGACCAGCACAACGGTGAGTATTACACCCTGCCCGGCGGCGGCCAGGAAACCTTTGAAACGCTGCACGATGCCATTGTGCGGGAATGCCTGGAGGAAACAGGATACACGGTGGAGCCGCTGCGGTTTGCCGCGCTGTGTGAGGAAATCTGCGACAACGCGGATTACCGCCAGACGCACCCCCAATACGCCCACAAGATGCTGCACATCTTCGTGTGCGGTCTCGCTACGCGCGATGTGTGCAAGCCCACAGAAACGGATGATGACCAAATCGTCAGCGAATGGGTGGATATCCGCGCGCTTTCCGGCATACGGCTTCTGCCGCAGGTGGTTGGAGAGAACCTAAGCGAACTCATCGAATCCGACAAGCCGCTATTTCTGGGCTCTCAGCACGTTGCCCACAACCACGGATAGGCCCTTGTTATAAACGTTTCAAGAAGAAGAACTCAGAGAATCCATCTTCCCTGGATTCATACTGCCCGACCACTTCATATCCCAGGGCCTGATAGAACGCCTTGCCCTGCCAATCGAACGTATCCAGGCGAATAAGGCTCGCACCCAGTTGCCTGGCGCGCCTCTCCGTTTCTTCCATCAGCGCCCGCCCAATCCCCCTTCCCCGGTATTCGCTCTCCACGAACACGGTGGACACGTACAGTATCCGGAACGCAGTCATGCAGGCGTTCACGCCGCCGGCCAGAATGCCGTCTACGTAAGCGCCTATCTGCACACCGCCCTGCAAGCGGGCCGGCATGTGGGCGTCGTCGTAGGCTTCCAGTCCTTTTTCGATCTTCTCTGTATCCTGTTCGGTCAAGTCCTTTATCTGGAGCATACAGTCCCTCACGGCATTTCTACGGGTTATGGCAGAACCATCTTGGCGATGATCCCCTCCTCCACCGCCCCGGAGAGCAGCGCATCGGTGTTCTTGAGGGCCAGGCCGGCCTTGTTGCGCTCGTAGGCAGAGGGCATATCGTAGGCTTCCGGCTGCTGCAGCGCTTTTTCGATGGGTAGAAGCGTGTAGCTTCGGTCGCTGTTGGGGCCCACGCACATATTCCACACCGGCAAATACTCTGCCAAGGTAACCTCGGTGCGCTCGCCCTCCTTTCGCAGCTTCAGGCTCAGTATCATCGTGTCCTCGGTGTATTTGAACTTGGTCGTGTTCCACCGGGTGATCTGGTTGGAGATAAAATTGCCCAGCGACCAGGCAACGAAGGTCTTGTTGCCCTGCTCGCCGGTGAGCTCGCCCACCGTCTGCAGTACATGGGCGTGGCTTCCGCAGATGATATCCACGCCGGCATCGGCCAGCGCCTGGGCCAGACGCTTCTGGCTGGCGTTGGGCGCGCGCTGGTATTCCGCACCCCAGTGGATGTAGAACAGCACGATGTCCGCGCCGTCGGCGCGCATGGCGCTCACCATCTCTTGGAACTGCCCCTTGGCCTTGGCCGCGTCGGTGTTATACAGGTTGAGCAGATCGCCGTTGCGAGAGCCCCAGGCATAGGCCGTCACGCCGATCTGGATGCCCTTGACGTCCACAACGGCATAGGGCTTTTCAGCAGCGTCGGCTCGGGTGCCCACCACGGTGATGCCCCGGTCCCGCAGCTGCTCCACAGTGCGGATGACGCCGTCTCGGCCACGGTCGTTGGTGTGGTTGTTGGCGGTGGACAACACGTCAAAGCCCGCGGCGGCCAGTGCGTCGGCGGCGGTGTCGGGGGCGTTGAAGCTCATGCTGTCCGGCTGAGACCACGGCTTGCCAGGCCCGCCCAGCGTGCACTCGAAGTTGCCCAGCGTCAGATCGGCGGAGCTTAAGATATCCGTGACGAAGCGGTAGCTGTCGTTGAAATCGTAGGTCTTGGTCTTGCGGTCATAGGCGGCGTCGATCTGGGCGCCGTGGAACATGATGTCGCCCACGGCCATAATGGTGGCTTCCACGGCCTGTGGTTCCGGCGTCGCCGTCTCGGTGGGGGTGGGCTCGGGCGCTGGCTTTTCCGTGGCCTGCGGCGTGGCGGTGGGCGTGGCCTCTGCGGAAGCCGTCGGCTCACCGACGGTTTCCTGCGAGGTGGGGGCCGTCACCGGCGCGGAGCAGCCGGCCAGCAGCACGCACAGCAGCGCGGCGAGCAGTCTTTTGTGCAGCATGAAAGCGCCTCCTCTGCGGATATGTTTGCGGCCGGCCCTGCCGGGCATGCCGTCAGGTGAAATCGCGGGTAAAGATGTCGCTGTGCTCCAGCAGGCTTTCCACGGTGTCCAACCCCAGGCGGTGCAGCAGCTCTACGACATAAGGGTTGTCGATAGGTGTGCGGTACTCGGCCTGGTCTCCATACTCCTGCACGTTGCGCCGGCCTTCTTCCTTGGGGATGAGCACCTTTGGGCCACCCACACAGCCGCCCACACAGCCCATGCCTTCTATGAAGTTGGCGCTGACGCGGCCTTCCAGAATGTCCTTGAGCATGGCCTTGCACGCCGCGGCGCCGTCGGCCTGTATGGCCTTGAGGGCAATGGGCCGTTGCGGGCTGATGCGCTCCAGCGTTTGCTTCACGGCTTCGCTCACACCGCCGGTGCCCGCGTAGATGCGGCCGGCCCGCGAGGAGTGGTCGCGCTCGTCCTCGGGCATTTCGGCGGGCCGGATGTCGGCGAATTCAAAGATGTCTCGCATCTCGTGAAAGGTCAGCACATAGTTCACAGCGTCTGCCACGTCCTTTTCGCGGGCTTCGGCCTTCTTGGCGATGCACGGCCCCACGAAAACGGTGATGGCGTCGGGGTGCAGCAGCTTGATGGAGCGCCCGCAGGCCACCATCGGCGATACCGCGCCGGGCACATGGGGCATAAGCTCCCGGTACACCTTGCGGATCATCGCGATCCACATGGGGCAGCAGCAGCTGGTGAGCTGGTAATCCTCCTCATCCACGATGTTGCGGTCGAACTCCAGCGCCTCTTTGAGCGTCAGAATGTCAGCGAACAGAGCGACCTCCACCATGCCGGTGAAGCCCAGCGCCTTGAAGGCCGAACGCAGTTTGCCCGGCGTGACATCGCTGGAAAACTGGTTCAGGAAGGCCGGGGCGATCAGCGCGTACACCGGCGCCTGCGCCCGGTGCACGGCCTCCAGCGCCGGAAGGATATCGCGGCTTTCTGTGAGCTTTTTGGCCTTGCAGTTATCGATACAATCGGCGCAGCCCACGCAGAAATCGCGGTTCACCGTCACGTTGCCGCGCTCATCCTTGACCAGCGCGTCGAAGAGGCAGCGCTGCTGGCAGCGAAGTTTGTCCTGCTCGGCGCATTCACAATCCCCAATGCGCAGCACCGGTGCGTGGCATTCAGGGTTGAGCAGGCAATCCAGGTGATGCGGATCATATTCCTCATGTTTCAGCTGCGAGAGTGCCTCGGGCAGGCGCTCCTCCACGGCAGCCCTGGCCAGCCGGTTATACAAATCGATAAAGGTCGTCATGTAAGGCTCCTTTGCGTGGGATTTCCATCGTTTGCTCCATGGTCACCCAACAAAGATAGCACAGATTTGCCCCGGCGCAAAGACCGCAGCTGGCTGTGAGCGCGGAAAAGGCATTTGTGCTAGAATACAAATGGCGGGCGCAATGGCAAACGGATGCCGCCCGCCACACCGAAGGGAGTGTTTGTGATGCTTGCACAGGCCATGCCGGTTCTGTTCGTCGGCCACGGTTCGCCGATGAACGCCATTGAGGACAACGCCTTCACCCAGGCGTGGCGCGCCGCCGCCGCCGCGCTCCCCCGCCCCCGCGCCATTCTGTGCGTCAGCGCCCACTGGTACACGGCAGGCAGCCTGCTGATGGATCTGGCGCAGCCGCGCATCATCTACGACATGTACGGCTTCCCCGACGAGCTGTACCGGGTGGCATACCCGGCTCCCGGCGCGCCGGATGTGGCCATGGCAGCGCAGGCACTGTTGGGCGGTGCGCGTCTGGACGGAAGTTGGGGCTTCGACCACGGCGTGTGGTCGGTTCTTCGGCAGATGTTCCCACTGGCCGACATCCCAGTCACAATGCTCAGCGTGGACAGGCTCGCCACACCGGACGAGCACTACCGCCTGGGGCAGGCGCTGCGGCCGCTGCGGGAGAAAGGTGTGCTGATCCTGGGCAGCGGCAACGTGGTGCACAACCTGGCCCGGGTGCGCTGGGATATGCAGGGCGAGGGCCTGCCCTGGGCCCGGCAGTTCGACCGTTACATACTGGATAGCATACAGGCTGGCCGCCATGACGACGTTGTGCACTATGAGCGTGCCGGCGAACCTGCCAAGCTGGCCGTGCCCATCAGCGACCACTACGCGCCGCTGCTGGTGGCGCTGGGCGCCGCCGGCACGGCGGACGCCGTAACCGTGAGCAACGAAGCCTGCACGCTGGGCTCGGTATCTATGACCTGTTACCGCTTCGACAGGCAAGCCTAGCACGAAGGAGAACAAGATGAGCAAAACTCTGGCCGTATTCCTGCGGGGCATCAACGTGGGCGGCGTGAGCATCGCCATGGCCGACCTGCGCGAGGCGCTGGCGCTGCCCGGCGTGGCCGCTGTCCAGACGATATTGGCCACCGGCAACGCGGACCCCGCCCAGTGGAAGGCCGACATCGAGCAGCGCCTGCACGAGCGCTTCCGCTACGACGCCCACGTGTTCGTGCTGGGCGCGGCGCAGGTGGCACATGTCGCCGCCGAGGCCCAGGCCGTGGAGGTGCCCGCCGGCTGCCATCTGTACGTGCTGCTGCTGGAGGACCATGCACTGTTTGAAGAGCTGAATGCCCTGTTCGCAACACTGGCCCACATGCCGCAGGAGCGTTTCCTGCCTATGAGCTGCGGCGCGTTCTGGGTCGTGCCCCGCGGCTCCACGGTGGAATCCCCATTTGGCAACAAGGCGCTGGGAGACCGGCGCTACAAGAGCCGCCTGACCAGCCGAAATGTGAACACATGGCACAAAGTGCTGCAGGCCATGGAAAAAAGCCGTTGACACTTCCCCAAGGGCAGAGTGTACGCTGCCGGGGAAACGAGGTGTTTCGTCCGTGAAAATGAAGGACGTCTGCGAGCAAACCGGTCTTTCGGAAAAGGCCGTGCGCTTCTATGTGGAGCGGGGCCTTTTACAGCCCCGCAGCCAATGGCGCAATGGCCGTACATATTTTGAATTCTCGCCGCAGGATGTGGACGGTCTGCGGGACATCGCGTGCCTGCGGCGGGCCGGCTTCTCCATAGAAGCGCTGCAGCAGATGACGCACCATCCGGAGCGCACCGGCACGCTGGCGCAGGAGCACATACAAGAGCTGGCCAAGGAACAGGAGCAGACCACCCAAGCGCTGGCGGCGCTGAGTGGGCTGGGCGGGGCGCCGCTGGACGGGCTGCCGCAGCTGGCCCAGGCGCTGCGCCAAGGTGCGCAGGTCCCTCCACTGCCTGCCCCTGCCGAGATGCTGCCGCCGGACTTCGCCCGCTTCGACGGTGTAAACGCCGGGCAGCGGGAGCAGGGCTGGCTGGATTTCCTCGTGCAGGACGAAATACGAAACCGCAGGGAGCGCCGGCTGCGGCCGCTGCGCATCACCGCGGCGGCGCTGCTGCTGGCTGCTGTGCTGCTGGCTGCGGCCTATGGCGTCTCGTGCATCCCCCGCGCCATCGAGCGCCGGTGGTACGCCGTGCAAATGCGCGGTACCGATGGGGACACGGCGACGTCGATTCAGGTCCATATCCAGGGGCAGTTATACCGGCGTCTGTTCCAACCCGCGCGCTTTCACGGCGCCGTCGAAATCAGCAATGTACCTCCGTCCAAGGATTATTCCGTGGAAATAGAGTTCACCACCGGCCAGGGGAGCCAGCAGGGGGCGATCATCTACTCCGGCATTTCGCGGGATTCATCGGGGAACTCTGTGCCAGTTCTAATTAGCTATGCGGTCATCAACATGGCAGGGGACTTTGACAGCGCCGTGCTGCGGCCCTTTGAGCCGCTGCTGGCCGACGCCGGGAGCACCAGCGACCTCATCGTATGCGCGCCGGCCCGCACCGCCGAGGAGGCCCAGGCGCTTGTGGATGAGTTGGGTCTGCGGGACTGGCTCAACGCCGTGCGGCAAAGCGACAGACAGTAACAATGCCCGGCCATCCCCTACCCTTAGTCCCACGGGAAAACGCCGCCGCTGAGAAACAAAGCGCCCTGCACCACACGGCACAGAGCGCTTTGCTGTTTTGTCTTACCTGCTCAACCTCCTGACCAAATCCTCCATCAGCGCGTCGCGGTTCACGTGATACACATAGCGGATGAAGTGCCGGCCGGGGTCGAAGCTGTAATGGTTGTCGTATTGGGGAATGGGGCTGGCTACCAGATGATCCCGCAGCAGTGTGCCCTGCTCATCCAGCAGCCACGCCACGGCGGTCACATCCCAGATCACACGGCTCCAGGGCTTGCCTGCGGCATAGGATTCGGCCTCCTCTATGGTATGGTCGATCAAATAGTCGCACAACGCATTCTTGCCGCGGAACCAGTATTCCAGTTCAGGCTTTGTCACCGTGAAGGCGCTCACGACGCCCATGCATGGCAGCTGCACCAGCGGCACGCCGCAGCCGAAGACAACCCTGGCCGCCGCCACGTCCTGGGCCAGGTTGAACTCTCCGTTGTCCGGCCACTGGTGGGCGTGGCCGCCCAACCACACCAGCACGATGCGCTCGGCAATGGCCGGGTTCTTCAGCAGCGCTGAGGCGATGTTGGTGATGGCTCCGATGGCCACAACGTACAACGGGTTTTCCGCGCTGTATGCCATGGCCCTTTGGCACAGGTCGTCGCAGGCGTCCGAGGGCATCGGCGTGGTTTCATCGGTCAGATAGCCGCGCGAGCCCTTGAACGTATGGGCGTGCATGTCATCCCGGCCGCACAGCGAAAGGATGTGCAGAATCTCGTCATAGCTCTTCTCCATGCCGTCTTCGGGGCCGGAGGAGTTGCTGTTGAAGAACGGCGCCGCATACACCGCCTGCAGACGCAGGCGCTCCGGCGAGCGCACGAGGTAGGCCAGCGCATACTGGTCGTCGATCTCGTTGTAGGTGTCGGTATCCAGCACGACGTCGATGATGCCGGCGGGCCGCTGCAGCCGGCGGATCAGGCTTTGCATATCCATAACTTCTCTCCCCTGTATATTGGTGGCTGGTGACTACTCGCCCGCCACGCTCAGGCCTTTGATGAGCAGCGTGGGGCTGCCCACGGAGCCGGAGCCGCCGAAGTCGAAGTACAGGTCGTCGGCCAGCGCGGTGATGCTGTGCAGCAGATCGTAGAAGTTGCCAGCCAGCGTGATCTGCTCCACCGGCGCGCCGCGCTGCCCGCCGGTCACGCGGAAGCCCTTGGCGGCCAGCGAGAAATCACCGCTGACGGCGTTGACGCCGGCGTGCAAGCCATCGAGCTCGGTGATGAGCAGGCCCTCGCCCATCTGCTGCAGCAACCCGTCGAAGGAAAGCGAGCCGGGCTGCAGGTAGAAGTTGCTGGGCGACACGCCCACCGGGCCGGCAAGGCCAGCCTTGGCGGCGTTGCCCGTGGAGGTGCAGCCGGCCTTGGCGGCGGTCTTCAGGTTGTGCAGCAGCGTTTTGAGAACACCCTTCTCGACCACCGCTTTGGTATAGGTCGCCACGCCCTCGTCGTCGAAGGGTGCGGATGCAAAACCTTCGGGCAGCAGCGGATCGTCTATGATCGTCACGGTTTCGGCGGCGATGGCGCTGCCCTCGCGGTTCAAAAAGCGGCTCTTGCCCTTCTGGGCATCGTCGGCGCTGAAGACATCGGCGAAGGCGCCGATGAACTCCACGGCAACCTCGCTGAACAACGCGATGTCATATTTGCCGCTGGGCACGCTGGTTGCACCCTGACGCTCCAGCGCCCGCTGGGCGGCACGGTGGGCCAACGCGGTGCGCTCGATACCCGCGGGCCGTGGGCTGGCCTGCACGGCAAAGCCCGTGGTGACACTGCCCTCCACGTCGGCGATGGCCATCAGGTAGGCGGCCATGCTGTTGGAGCGGAACTGCAGGTCCAGACCCTTGGAGTTCTTCAGGCGCACGCGGCCGCCGCTCTGCACCACCGTGCAATACTGCACCGAGCGGATGTGGGGCGAATACGCCTTGGCGTCGGCCTCCAGCCCCTTGACCATCTCGATCTTGTCGGTAGCGCCCAGCGCTTCCAGATCGGCGCTGAAAGCGTCCACCGTGGCATAGGATGGGCTGCCACCGAAAATGAACTGAGGGTCGTCGTCCTCTATAACCTCGGCGTTGCCGATGGCGCGGCTCACGAGCAGGCTCACGGCGTCGTCATCGAAGGCCTCGGTGTAGGCATAGCCCATACGCCCGTTGTGCAGCGCCCGGAAGGATAAACCCGCCGATGTGTTGACCGAGTAATTGTCCACCTCGCCGCCGAAGGCCCCGGCCTTGAAGCTGCTGCCCTCGCGGAAGAACGCCTCGTATTCGGTGAGGCCCGCCGCCTGGGCGGCGGAAAACAGTTTTTCGATGAAAGTCAGTTCGTTCATGGGTTCCTCACTTTCTGCCGCCGACGGTCATTTCGCTGACACGCACCATGGGCTGGCCCACGTCGGCGGGGATGCTGCCCGATTCCGAGCCGCACATGCCCTGGCCGAAATCCAGTGCGCTGCCCACCATGTCGATGCGGGTGAGCACCTCGCTGCCCTTGCCGATCAGCGTAGCGCCGCGCACCGGGCGGTCGATCTTGCCGTTTTTCACCAGATAGCCCTCGGTTACGGCGAAGTTGAACTCGCCGGTGGCCGGGTTCACAGAGCCGCCGCCCATGGAGCGGCAATACAGGCCCTCGGCCATGGATCCCAGGATCTCCTCATCGGTGCTGGTGCCGGGGGCGATGAAGGTGTTGCTCATGCGGCTGGTGGGCGCAAAGCGATAGCTCTGGCGGCGGCCGCAGCCGGTGGGCTTCATGCCCATGCGCCGGCCGCCCATGCGGTCGATCAGGAAGTTCTTGAGCACACCGTTCTCTATGAGCGTCAGGCGCTGGGTGGGCGTGCCCTCGTCGTCGATGTTGGCCGAGCCCCAGCCGTTTACGATGGTCGCGTCGTCCAGCGCGGTGACCACGGGGCTGGCGATGGTCTGCCCCAGCTTGTCGGCGAACACCGAGGATCCCTTGGCCACGCTGGTGGCCTCCAGCGAGTGGCCGCAGGCCTCGTGAAAAATGACGCCGCCAAAACCGTTGCCGATGGCCACGGGCATGCGCCCTGCCGGGCAGGGCTCGGCTTTCAGAGCCGTGACAGCCATGCGGGCGACCTCGCGGCCCAGGGCTGCGCTGTCTACAATGCCGTCGAAGAGCTCAAAGCCCATCTGGCGGCCGGGGCCTTTGAAGCCGGTCTGGGTCTCCTGGCCGTCGCTGGCGATGGCCATGGCGGCCAGGCGCGTGTAGGTGTGGCTTTCGCTGGTGAAAAGCCCCTCGCTGTTGGCCAGCCAGAAGCGCTTGGACCAGTCTCGATAGCTGACCTCGGACTGCACGACCAACGGGTCATAGGCCGTGGCGGCAGCGTAGGCCTCGCGTACGCGGTCGGCCTTGCGGGCCGTGGCCACGGTGGCCGGCGCCACGGCGATGGGGGCGATGACCTGGGGCGTCGCGGACCAGCTCAGGCTCACCGAGCCGTCGGCGCCCAAGGCGCCCACCGCCGCCGCGGCCTGTTCGGCGGCCTGCAGCAGCCCGGCCTCGGAGCAGTCGTTGGTGTAGACATAGACGCTGTTGGTGCCCTTGTACACGCGCACGCCGGCGCCGAAGGTGCGGCCGCTGACGGCGGTCTCCATCTTGCCGCGGGTCATGGAGAGCGTGGTGGCATCGCCATCCTCCAGATAGATCTCTGCGAAGTCGCCGCCGGAACACAGCGCCCGCGCGAGCGTCCGTTCGGCTGTGGTTTGGTTCAACATGGCACTACTCCTTTCGATGACAACGCTGTTGCGTTGTCATCGATTCAGTCGACTTGTTCTTGCCGTCGGTGATCGCCTGCCGCGCATGTCGCCAGGCGATACCTTGGCATTTAATACTCATATTCAGTTCTTAGGAACGATTTCGCCTGCAGGCGGTTTTTTCAACTGCCTTGCTTGTGCCTTACGTTTCCTTCCGTCGGATGAACCGCCGTCGGTTCATTGTATTTCATCTCATGCTGGTTTTTACAGACTGTCTTTGTTCCTGGTCTTGCGGATGTCGCGAATCTGTTGCTCGTAGCCCTGGTCGCTGGGGTGGTAGAACTGCCTGCCCTGGGATTCCACGGGCATGTATTGCTGCTCGACATAGTGGCCCTCATAATCGTGGGCGTACTTGTATCCTACGCCGCTGCCTATTTTTTCATGTCCTTTGTAGCTGGTGTCGCGCAATTGCACCGGCACAGGTTGGAATTCCGACTTCTCGGCGTCCTCTATGGCCGCGCCCATGGCGCCCACGACGGAGTTGCTCTTGGGGCTTTCGCAGATGTAGATGATGGCCTGGGTAATGTTGAGCCGCGCCTCGGGCAGGCCCACGGCCTCCAGCGCCTGCAGCGCGCCCAGAGCCTGCAGCATGGCCATGGGGTTGGCCAGGCCCACGTCCTCGCTGCTGTGGGCGATCATGCGACGCACGACAATGCGCGGGTCCACCCCGGCGTGCAGCAGGCGGAAGGCCCAGGCCAGCGCGGCGTCGCTGTCGCTGCCCCGCAGGCTTTTGCAGAAGGCGCTCAGCATATCATAGAAATAGCTCTCGTCGCAGCGCATTTGGCGGCGCTGTATGCTCTCTTCGGCCACGGCCAGGCCGATGCGCGTGATGCCATCCTCCTCGGGCCTGGTCGTGAGCACGGCCAGTTCCAGGGCGTTGAGCGCGCTGCGGGCGTCGCCGTTGGCCACGCTGGCGATGTGCTCCACGGCCTCGGGGGCGATCTCACAGGGGATGTTGCCGAAGCCCCGCTCCGTATCGGCCAGGGCGGCAAAGATGGCCTTCTTCACGTGTTCGCGGGTGAGAGCCTCAAATTGGAACACCCGGCAGCGGCTCACGATGGCCGGCGTCATGGCCAGCATCGGGTTTTCGGTCGTGGAGCCGATGAAGCGTATGATGCCCTTCTCGATGGCCGGCAATATGCTGTCGCTCTGGGCCTTGTTCCAGCGGTGGCATTCGTCCAGCAGCAGATAGGTGGCCTGGCCGTAGAGCTTCAGGCGGCTCTCGGCCTTCTGTATAACCTCGCGCACGTCGGCCACGCCGGATGTCACGGCATTGAGCTTCTCGAAGGCGGCGTGGGTCGTGTTGGCGATGATGTTGGCAAGCGTCGTCTTGCCGGTGCCCGGCGGGCCGAAGAAGATGCTGGACGTAAGCCGGTCAGCCTCTATGGCGCGGCGAAGCAGCCGGCCGGGGCCGATGATGTGCTCCTGCCCCAGGAATTCATCCAGCGTGCGGGGGCGCATACGGTCGGCTAGGGGCGCTTGCTTCTTGATCTGGTTGGAGAAAAGGTCTTCCATCGATGCTCCGCGAGTGTGAAATGGTTTCCCTTATTATACCAACCACCGATAGATTTTACAAACATTCGTTCGCAGCATGCCCCCGAGAGCCCTCTCCCCCAACCCTATACAACAAAGCCTGCCGATTGCTTCATCGCCAGGCTTTCCTCAGATTTCACCCGCTGGCCCTGCATTGCGTAACAAGGGTATTATCTGTCATTCACCGTTACTTCGCTTACAATACCAGGCGAAATTTCATATTCACCGATGACCGTCTTCCCATCTTCTTTATACAAGGGTATTGTCCAACCATCGGTCATATCTGCCAGTTTTGCCTCTTGCGCCAATGCCTCTTCCACTGTATCCGGCAGTTCACCAATTAAGTCAGAAGCACGCACGTACCCTTCTGTTCCGTCAACACCAATAGCCTTAACCAAATCAGGCGCGGTTTCCGAAGAGGTGGCATACAACAAAGACCCAAAGGTTTCACCTGACGCATTTTGGGGATATTGGGGCGCAGGTGCAAGGCTTTGATTCAGCAACTGTTTAGCCGATGCAAAGGCAAATACCCCTACAGACGCTCCAACTGCGACGATAACGAGAAAGACCAAACAGTTGACAACAAATGATCTGGTGCGCATTTTATAACCTCCTATCATCGTTCAGTCTGTATCGGTCTTGTCTATGTTACTTTAGAGGCACTTTCTCCATCTGCAAAAACTTCGTGACATCCTCATCGCTTATATCCCAAGGAATACTCGCGCTGAACAAGACGCCATTCACACTATAGTCTACATCCCATGAGACACGCCCTGCTTCTTTAGCTTCGTCACGATTTAAATCCGATATATACTTTGCTCCCTCTATCGGATTATCCGGATAAACGTACACATATCCTAATCGATCAATACTGTCTTGAAGCCAAGCGTCTCCATCTGGCTGGGAAAAGCGCCATACCCAACGATAGACATTATCATCATCTGTGGCGTTTCTGGTGTAAGTAAACATGACGTTATACTGATTTAACTCAATGTGCTTTAACGTCAAGTTCCCCGCCTGGCTTATTGGTCGATAGTAATATTCAATCCCATAAGAAGCCTTTGATTTTGATTGCAAAAGCTGTTCCTTCAGTTCATCCTCGTTTGTTAGTAGATACACGGTATCTCCAGTAGGGTTGTTATTTGCACAAGCCGTCAGAAACAGTGCTGCAAACAGAAGAACCCAGATGTAATGTCGGCGGTTCATGGGTACAACTCCTTACATTTTCTGTGTATGTTGCTCAGACTCACACCGAAATAGCATGATATTATCATAATAAAATAATTAATATCTCGCAAGTACCAAAAGCCCGTTCGACCGCTCATTGTCAACAGGCTGGCTTGAGCAGAGAAAAACCGCCTGCGACGGTCGCAGGCGGTTTGGACAAGGCGTTTGATTCAGCGGTAGGAAAGCTGATGTACGATGACTATTTCAACGTTCCGTCCAGCATCTCGGCGATCTTTGGCTTGGGCAAAGCGCCTACGGCTTTGTTGGCCGGCTGGCCATCCTTGAAAACGATCAGCGTGGGGATGCTCATAACACCGTATTTACGGGCGATGTCCGGGCACTCGTCCACATCCACCTTGGCGACCTTGGCGCGTCCTTCATATTCGCCGGCCAGCTGTTCCACGGCCGGTGCGATCATACGGCACGGGCCGCACCATGTCGCCCAGAAATCCACGAGCACAGGCTCGCTGCTCTTTAGTACATCGTTCTCAAAGGTTGCAGAGGTTACATGCAATGCTGCCATATCAATAGTCCCCTTTCCAAACTTACATTGCTATAGTATCACCAAAGGACGAACGCTCATGTAACGGCAGTCACATTTCAGCAATTTCTTCCAGCCGGGCGCGATCGGTCACATGTACAGCGCCACGGCGCAGGCTCACGATGCCCTGGCCCTCGAAATCCTTGAGCAGGCGGCTGACGACCTCGCGGGCGGTGCCAATGTCGGCAGCCAGTTCCTCATGGGTGAACAGGATTTGGTTGCGCTCGCACTGCAGCAGACGCAGCGCCAGCCGCGAATCCATGCGCCGGAAAGCGACTTCATCCAGCAGCTTCATGACCGACACCATGGAGGTTGCCATGGATGAGAACAAGTACCGCTGCCAGGGTTCGCTCTTTTGCATGAGGGAGCGTAGCAGATCGGTGGGCATCATGACGACCTCGGCCTCATCCTCCACCACAGCGATCACCGGGTAATCCACGCCGCCCAGCAGGCAAGCGATGGCCAGCACACAGGTCTCGCCCTCATAGACACGGTACAGCGTGATCTCGCGGCCATCGGCGGACATCTGATACACACGGATGACACCGCTTAGCACCAGCGCCACGCCGCGGCAGCGCCGCCCCTGCTCCAGCATCACCGTGCCGGGTTCATAGGTGCCAACGCTCATGGCACTGAGCTGAGCCTCCCGCTCGGCCTCGCTGAGCTCGTTCAGATGGGGAAAGGCCGCCATCAGCCTGTTCTTCCAGCTCTCCATAGATAGCCTCCCAGTGTTTATTGCAGATTCAACAGCCATGCCGCGGCCTGCTCGGGCGTATAGCCGCCCAGCGCTACCGACGCCACCGCCTGTGCGGCGGTTCGATCCGATGCCGTGCTGTCGCCGCGCATGGTGACGTCTTGCAGCCCGCCCAGCCAGCCGGCCCAAGGGTTGTCGGCAACATCCTGCGCATCCAGCAGCGCCTTTGGCGCGGGCAGCACGCCCGCGGGCTCTTGGGCCAGCGCCTGCTCCAGCAGTCTGGGGCCGGCCACATAGGTCTCGAACATCCTGGCAGCGGCCTCGGGGTTGGCGGCGCTGGGCATGGCCATGGCCGTCAGCCGCACGGCGCTTATTCGGGCCTTGGGCCCCTGCAGCGGCGCCAGCAGCTGCAAGTCCTGCGTCACGTCGTTTTCCAGCCCCAGCAGAAGAGCGCTGTCGCCGGCGGTCACGGTGCTCACGCCGCTCTGGACGGCGTTGCGCGCCTGGTTCTCGTCCCAATACAGGCTGTCGGTGGGGCTCAGCCGCTGGTCAAAGGCCGTCTGGAACCACGCCAGCGCCGCCGCCACATCCTGAACGGAGCAGCTCTGGGGCTGGGAAAGGTCCGCGCCATAAGCCGCCAGCAGATCGCGGCAGAATGCTTCGCCGGCAGCGCAGCCCAGCGGCAGACCCAGAGGGAAGCTCGCCGGTGCGTCGCCGCCCAGCGCCTGAGCGCCGGTCAGCAGCTCTTCATAGCTGCCGGGCAGGTCGCCCCGCCACACGCTTTTGCGCACGAACACCCCGTGAAAGCTGGCCGTCAGCGCCAGCAGGCGGCGGTCTTCGGTCAGCGCAGCCAGCCCAGGGCTCAAATCCAGCTTCTCCACGGCGTCGGTAAGGTCGCTCATGTTGCCGGCCAGCGGCAGCAGCGCGCCATAGGGGCCGAACACGAACACCGGCGGCGTGCCAGCGGCGGTCAGCTTGGCATATTCCTGCGCCAGCGCGTCACCCTGGCAGCGCACATAGGCGGGTTCCACGCCGTTGATGCTGCCGAAGAGCCGCAACTGGCCCTCAAAGGCGTCACCGAAAGCCGGGAGACCCTGGCTTGTGCTCAGCGCATCCAGTATCACGATGCGCGAACCATAATCCACAGCCGGCGGGGCGCTGCGGGTGGGAGCGGGAGTGGGCTCGGGCGCCGCGGTGGCCCGGGGCCGCGTGAAGCCCGGCATACCTTCGGGCACGAGATCGGCCAGCGGTGTGCGCGGCACCACGACGGCCACAGCCGAGAGCACCAGTAGCACGGCGACAGCCCGAACGGCCACACCAGCCGTCGAACGACGGGGGCGCTGCTGCCTGTGGCCTTTGCGGTCGCTGCGGCGGCGGCGGGGCGCGTAGGCCTCCTGCACGGTACGGTCGGTGTCCACGGCATGCTCGCGCTGGGCCTCTTCGCGCTGGCGTGCTTCCCGCACATCCTGCACGGCGGCCAACCTGATGGTGTCCTGCTTTTGCGGCTGCTCCGCCGCGGCTGGGCCTGGCTGGTCAATGGCCGGTTGCGCGCTGCTCTGTGGCTCGGCAACAGAAGAGTTCTGGGTCTCGTCGGTGGGCGAAGGTGGTAAATCATCGGCAGGCGAAACCTCGGACCGGCGGGTCCGGTCCGTCCTTGAGGTGGGTGTAGAACCCCTCCGGTGCGTCTCTCTCATGGTTTTTCCCCGTCCTCCGCCTGGAATACCCGCCAGGCTGCCCGGGCTACCCGGTGGCTGAACTCCATGGGCCAGCCGCTTTTGGGCACGCCGGCGCCGTCTATGACGCCCAGGCGCTCCAACCGCGACGCGGTCAGCAGCATGGCGCGGCTCAGAGAATCACGGTGCACGCGCATGCCATACAGCCCGCCCGCCAGAGAGAGGTAGTTCTGCAGCCGGCCGTGCATCTGCATGACCTCCATGCAGCCGTTCAAGCGGGTGTCCAGCCAGCGGCCCATGGGCGGGTTGCGGTAGATCGCCGCGCCGCTGGTCACCGCGCAGGGCCCCAGCCCCACGCACATGCCGTGAATGCGCCGCGACAGCGCGTCGAAATGTTGTGTGGTCTGCGAAAAAACCCATAGACTGTCGCGGGTAAAGCCCGCTGTGCGCAGCATCGACGCCGCCCGCTCCAACAGCGCGTCGTCCAGCGGCCCATCGGCCGACGGCAGCAGGCACACCTGCGCTGGCGTGGCGGCTATGGCCGTCTGCACAGCCATCATAAGCTTGGCGCCGTTCAAGCGCTTGCCACAGCACAGCCGCACAGTGACAAAGGCCCCCATGGCCCGGGCCCGGCGTACCGGCTCCTCAAAACCCACGGAAGCGTCGTCCACCAGAAAGGTGAAGCACTCCACTCCCACCGAACGGTAGCCAGCCAGCGCGCCGGACACCAGATAGCGCAGGTTGACAGACATACCCACGCTGGCCGGCCCGGCGCACACGGCCTGGGCCAGCCGCTGCACGTCCGCCGGGGAAAGGGCGTTGACAGCGGGACCTTCCAGCTCCACCCAGGCGGGCGGCGTATCGCCCAGGGCGCTATGCGCCTCAGCGCGCAGCGCCTGTTCAAACTGCGCCAACTCGTCGGCGCTGTCCAGCATGGGCACTTGCACGAAAACGCCGTTTGGGCGCAGCCGGGCGTGCTTCGGGGCTTCCACAAGGCCGGTGTCTTGCACGGCCAGGCCGTTCTCTATCTTTTTGGCGACGGATGCGCGGCTAAAAAAAAGCAAGGATATCTCCGCAGAATATAGTATTAATAGCAATTATACCCTAAGACCTGCGGTTTTCAAAGGGCTTTAAAGTGGACTCTACATCATTTCAACTCAACAGAAAACCGATGATCTCTTCGTGAACGCGCTCAGGCTGCTCGTGGTTGACACCGTGGCCTGCGTCGGGCACGATGCGATAGTTCATATGTTTTTCGCGCAGTGCCTGCTCCTTCTCGGCGGAATAGGCGATGGGGTCGCGTTGGCCGATCAGGAACAGCGCACGGTCCCGCAAGGCATCCAGTTCTTCACCTGTGAAAGGATGCATCATGTGGAAGGACATGGAGCGGTTGTTGAAGTGCTTCAAAAGCAGGGACCAGTGCTCCCACATGACGGGGTCATCCAAAAACACTTCCGGCCGCGCCGCCAGCTTGCCCAGCAGGCGGCGCGTGTTGCCTCGGGTGGGCAGCAGCGCCTCCGGCAGGAAAACCAGCATGTCCGTGGGTTTGGACAGTATGCCGCCGGCCATGCACACGACCCGCGGCACCCGGTCTGGGTGAGCAATGGCGGCCATGGCTGCCGGCCAGCAGCCAAAGCTGACACCCGCCGTAAAGGCGCTCTCCAGACCCAGACCGTCCAGCAGCTCGCCGGTGAATATGCCATGGTCCAGTTTCTGGTAGTAGGCCGGGCCGGGCACACTGCGGCCCGAACCGCCGATCATGTCCACGGCATACAGGCGGAAGCGCTGCGAGAGCGCCGCAGCGTTGCAGCGCCACATCAGCGCGGAGTTGTCCCCCACACCGTGGAACAGCAGCAGCGGCGGGTTGCCGGCATCTCCCGCGCACAGCACGTGGGTTGTGCCGTAGCGCCCGCTGAGCTCCCTGTGTTCCACCGGTACGCCCCAGGCCTCCACCAGCCGGTCATAGGATGCTCGCAAGAGTTGCGCTCCCCGTTCGGACTTATACACCTTCACCATACTGAGAACCCTCCTTTTCTTGCTTGGGGATTGGCTGTAAAAACCTCAGAACAAGCTCCGCCGGTGGAAAGGGTACGGTATCGCTGACCTGCGTGCGAGCGATGCCCAGCCCCTGCAGCACGGAGAAAAAGGCGATTGCCAGCATCAACGGATCCCCGGCGATGACGTTGCCATCCCTCTGGGCTTCCTGCAGCAGCGGGATCAGCGCGGTGACCGGCAGCCCCCTGGTGCGCCGCGCGGCATCCACGGCCTGGGTGGGCAGCGCGTCGGTGGCGCTGGCCTGCAGGGCGTTCAGCTGCCAGTGCAGCGCAGCCATGCCCTGCGGCGCCAGCATGGCCTGGGCCAGGGCCAGCACCCGCTCCCAGGCGGGCAGTTCCATGCTCGCGGCAAAGCGCACGGTGTCCCCCGCCCCTATGCCCGCCAGCTCTACCAGCCGGGCGAAGATGTCCTCCTTGGAACGAAAGTAGCGGTACACATAGCCCTGGCTGAACCCGGCCCGCTCGGCGATGTCCTGTATCCGGGCGCCTTGTATGCCCTTGCGGGCGAACACCTCCAACGCGTGCAGCAGGATGTTGCGGCGGTTGGCGTTGGGCTCGCCGGCCTCAAAGGCCTGCTCCATGTGGTCGCAGATGGCGTGAACAGCTGCCATGGCAATCGCATCCTCGTGAATGAATGTTCATTCATATTATCGGCCGTTGATCGTATCATGTCAAGGATTTTCATCAACACGACCTGGCTTGACGATTTCTGCCTGGTTCTCTGTCCATTCGACATTCTTTGCATTTGCGTAAGAATCAACCATTCTTTTATAATATTATGTTGTATGTATTATAGCAGCGACGATAATACATTGGACTACCAATGAATTAACATCGCTGCAAAGCCTGTATGAGGAGCACCAACAGCCTTTCTCGATTTGGCTGTCGGGGCAAAAAAGCTACGTTGATGCGCTGCCGCGGTGTGCCGTAGGCTGCGGAAAAAACGGAGGACGAGACTTGACCCGAGAAGACGCGATAAGCGACAAGTTGGCAGCCATCGTGGCCGAAGGCCCGCTCCCGATGCTCAAGCTGAGCCCCTCCGGTCGTCTGCTCTATGCCAACCCAGCCAGCCAGCCGCTGCTCCGAGTTTGGGGCGTGAGCGTGGGCAACGACGCCCCCGGCTGGTGCATGGACAAGATCGAAACCGTGTTGGCCGGCTGCCCGTCGGTATCCTGGGAAGAACAGATCGGCGAGCGCTGTCTCAGCCTTACGCTGCGCAAAGGCGTCAGCCACGAAGGGTTGTTCCTGCACGGTGCGGACATCACCGATTACAAGACCCTGCTGGGCGAATACGCCCGCGCCAGGGACACAGCCGAAAATGCCAACCGCGCCAAAAGCCTCTTCCTCTCCCGCATGAGCCACGAGATCCGCACGCCGCTCAACACCATCGTGGGCATGCTGCAGTTGGTGCGGCACAACCGCGACACGGGGAAACAGCGGGACTATCTTCGCAACATCGAAACGGCCAGCCGGCATCTGATGTCCCTTGTCAGCAATATACTGGACCTTTCGCGCATCGAATCCGGCAAGATCGAATTGGCCAGCGAGGACTTCGATCTGGAAAAGGTTGTGGCCAACGCCGTGGGCGTTATCGCGCCGCAGGCCGCCGACAAGGAGCAGGACATCCGCCTGGAGTGGGATTATGATATCCCCCAGTTGCTGCACGGCGACCCAATCCGCCTTTCCCAGGTGCTGGTCAATCTGCTTTCCAACGCGCTCAAATTTACACCGGCGAAATATTGGATCAAGCTGGCCATCAAGCTGCTGGAGCGCAATGGAGACCATCTGCGCATTCAATTCTCCGTGACCGATTGCGGCATCGGCTTAGACATGTCCAAGGCCTCGCAGATCTTTGAGCCCTTTGAACAGGCCGACGGTTCCATCGCAAAGCGTTTTGGCGGCAGCGGCCTGGGGCTGGCAATCAGCCGGCACCTCGTGGAGCTCATGGGGGGCAATATCGGCGTGCAAAGCGTGCCCAGCCGGGGCAGCACCTTCTCCTTCCATGTGCTTCTGCGCGCCAGCGGCACCCTGAGTGACACAACGGCCGGCATATGGAGCATTGCCGGCAAGAACGTGCTGGTGGCCGATGGCGACAAATACAACCGCTTCTACCTGCTGGACATGCTCAGCCGCAAGGGCGCCGCCGCCGTGGCGTGCTGCAGCGGGCGTGAAGCGCTCAAGCGCGTGTTGGACATCAGCGCCCGTTCACAGCAGTTCGACCTGGTTCTCATCGGCCGCAAGCTCAACGACATGCACCCGCTGAAAATCTCCAGCCTCGTGCGCCAGATGAACGCCCGCAGCAAAATACTGCTGATGACCAACCCGCTGGAGTGGGAGCAATACATGGCGCAGGCCAAGGAAGTGGGCTTGGACGGGCACATACAGCTGCCGGTATTGCCCTCGACGCTGCAAGCAGCCATGCTGCGCAATGAGAGAGTAGCCGCCCAGGCAGAAGAGGATGAATGGTGCCCGGACGGCATCTTCGAGGGCAAGCGCGTGCTGGTGGCCGAGGACAACGATTTAAGCCGTCTGATGATGCAGGAGGTGCTCTCCCCCACCGGCGCAAAACTGACCATCG
>JAEZSC010000011.1 GCA_023422005.1 Bacillota bacterium
TAAGGTGTAGGGATTGTGGAGAGGATTTCGTGTTCACCGCTCGTGAGCAGGAATTCTATGCCGAGAAAGGCTTTGCCAACAAGCCCGTCCGCTGCAAGAACTGCCGCAACGCCCGCAAGGGTCAGCGCGATGGTGGTAGTGGCGATCGCCGCCCCGCCCGTGAGATGTATGACGCGATCTGCGCTGAGTGCGGCGCGCCCACCAAGGTCCCCTTCGTTCCCAAGAACGACAGGCCGATCTACTGCAGCGAGTGCTTCAAGCGCACCCGGTAAGTCAAGTACAGACAAGAAGGCCGCCATCTGGCGGCCTTCTTTTTGCGCATATCATTTATCTTTTTGAATATTGACAGCCATCGAAGCGGGCGTTATGATGGCTTATAGATTCACGCACATCGATGTTGCGGAGGATATACGATATGAAAGACGACAAGACCGGTTTGGAGATTCTCAAAGCCCTGAGCGAGCCCACAAGGCTAAAGATCATCGATATGCTATCGTGTGGGGAGATGTGCGCCTGCCACATGCTGGAGGGCCTGTCCATCACCCAATCAACGCTTTCCCACCATATGAAGGTGCTGATGGATTGTGGGTTGGTGACCGGACGCAAGGACGCGACATGGATGTACTATACGATCCGCATGGAGAGGGTGGCGCAGTTCCAGCGGTTCATCGATGAGCTGACCCGCCCCAAGGGAGACTGTATCTGCAATCCTTATCGCGGCAAGTGCGGCAATGAGCCGCAGGAGGGCGGCATATGAAAGCGGAAAAAGCACAAGGCATCGGTTTTTTCGAGAAGCTTCTGACGCTGTGGGTGATCCTGTGTATGGCTGCGGGCGTGCTGATCGGCCGATTTTTGCCCGCTGTGCCCCAGTTTCTCGCTCGGTTTGAGTACGCTCAGGTATCCATACCCATCGCCATACTCATATGGCTTATGATCTATCCCATGATGATGAAGGTGGACTTCGCCAGCATCCGCAACGTGGGGAAAAACCCCAAGGGCCTTTATGTGACGTGGGTGACCAACTGGCTTATCAAACCTTTTACGATGTATGCCATTGCGGCCTTCTTCTTCTATGTTGTCTTCAAGACATTCATACCCAACGAGCTAGCCAAGGACTACCTGGCGGGGGCTATCCTTTTGGGCGCCGCTCCCTGTACGGCCATGGTGTTTGTGTGGAGCCACCTGACGCGCGGGAACCCGGCATATACGGTGGTGCAGGTGGCGACCAACGATTTGATCATTCTGGTTGCCTTTACACCCATTGTGGCGTTGCTGCTGGGGCTGGGCGGTGTGGTGATTCCATGGGACACGCTGCTGCTGTCGGTACTGCTGTTCGTGGTAATTCCTCTGACAGCTGGCGTCCTCAGCAGAACGTTGATCATACGGAGAAAGGGAGAGGATTATTTCATAAATTCTTTCTTGCCTAAGTTCAACAACATCACAATCGCGGGTCTGCTGCTCACGCTGATGATCATCTTCTCCTTCCAGGGGAATGTGATATTGGAAAATCCCCTGCACATCGTGTTGATCGCCGTGCCGCTCACATTGCAGACATTCTTGATTTTCTTCATCGCTTATCTGGCAAGCAAGGCGCTGAAGCTGCCCCATGAAATAGCCGCTCCGGCCGGCATGATTGGCGCGTCCAATTTCTTCGAGCTGTCTGTAGCTGTGGCGATTTCGCTGTTCGGTACAAAGTCGCCGGTGGCGCTGGCCACGATCGTCGGCGTGCTTGTAGAAGTGCCTGTTATGCTGCTTCTGGTGCGCATCGCGAACCGGACGAAGGGCTGGTTTGCCAATCCATAGCATTAAAGTGCAGAGAACACTGCGGGAGGAGAGCAAATGAAGATCGTCATCATCGGCGCTGTCGCGGCGGGCACTTCCGCCGCTGCCAAAGCCAGAAGGAACGACGAGGACGCGCAGATCACGGTATATGAGATGGACGAGCACATCTCCTATTCCGGCTGCGGCCTGCCCTATTATATCGGCGGCGAGGTGGGGGACATCGGTGAGCTGGTTCCCCGGGACGCCGCCTTCTTCAAGAGCAAATACAATGTGGACATCCTGACGCAGCATGAGGTGCTAAGCGTTGACACAGCAAACAAGGAGCTTACCGTAAGGATCCTTGCCGATGGCTCTGTGTTCACCGACACCTATGACGCGCTGATCCTGGCAACCGGCGCATCCGCGGTGGTGCCACCCATTCTGGGAGTTGGTCTGGAGCATGTGTTTGCCCTGCGGAACCCCCGTCATGCAATCGCTATAAAGACGTTCATGCGGAACAGGCAGCCCAAGCGGGCTGTCATTGCGGGGTCGGGGTTCGTCGGCCTGGAAATGGCGGAAAACCTGGTGCGGGCGGGCCTGGATGTGACCGTCGTGGAGAAGCTGCCGCACATCTGCCTGTCGCTGGACGCCGACATGTCGGGTTATCTGCACCAATACCTGGAGAGAAAAGGGGTTCATATCGTGACGGGCCGCTCCGTTGCGGAGATCACAGGCGACAGCGTTGTGCTGGATGATGGCGCCAGCCTCGGAGCAGAGCTTGTGATCCTGGCGGTGGGCGTACGCCCCAGCGTGAAGCTGGCCAAAGAGATGGGCGTGGAGCTTGGCGCTTATGGCGCCATCAAGGTGGACGATAGAATGCAGACCAACATACCACATGTGTATGCCTGCGGGGATTGCGCGCAAAGCTGGTCCGCGCTGGATGGCACGGCGCTCTATCGCCCTCTGGGCTCCACGGCCAACAAGATGGGCCGCATTGCCGGAGACGTTGTGACCGGCGGCGATCTGCGCTTTCGGGGCGTACTGGGCACGTCCATCTTCCGGGTGTTCGGCATGGCGGTGGCTGCCACGGGCATGGGCGAGGCGGAGGCCCGGCGCAAGGGATATGACGTCGTGCTATGCCATAACAGCAAGCCCGGCAGGCCGGCCTATTACGGCGGCCGGGAGATGGTCATCAAAGCCATCGCGGACCGAAAGACCGAAAGGCTGCTGGGTGTGCAGATCGTAGGCCACGAGGGCGTGGATAAGCGCATCGACGTGTTTGTCACGGCCATGTCTTTTGGAGCCAAGGTGTCCGACCTGTTCCATCTGGACCTGGCGTATGCGCCTCCATTCTCCACGACCAAAGACCCGGTCATGTACACGGGCATGATACTGGACAACGCCATCAACCGGGGAAGGGAGCTGATCAGCCCTGCCGAGCTCCTGGAGCAGGGGAAAGGTGCCTTCACGATACTGGACACGAGGAGTGAGGAGCAATATATGGCCGGCCATGTGGAACAGGCGCGGAGCATGCCCCATGGGGCCGTTCGCAACCACCTTGAGGACATCCCGCAGGGCAAGCCTGTGGTTACCTATTGCAACAAGGGCGTCACCGGCAACGCCGTGCAGAACATCCTTCTGAACAAAGGGTTTAAGAAAGTGTACAATCTTTCCGGTGGCTACAACCAATACCGAATTCAGAAGAAAAGATCACAAGAAGAATGAGCTGGCTCCCATTCACAAACCCAGCGTCTGAATCGCCCAGGCGCCACAGCGCCGCAGGCGAACGGTCATCCGCAGGATGGTTCGCTCCCGGTCAGCAGCCCCATCAGTATGGCCGCCGCGCAACCCACTCCCTGCTGCACGTCGATGGCGTCGAAGGGGCAATTGCGCGCGCAGGCGCCGCATTCCATGCACAGGTCGCGCTCGGTGATCCGAACCTTGCCCCCATAGGGCTCAAAGACCCGATGAGGGCACACGGCCACACACATGCCGCAGCCGGTGCATTTGCCCGTGTCGTGTTTCAGGGTTGCAACGTTTTTCAGATACTTCATTGCGCTCACTCTCCTCATCCAAACACCAGAATGTAGTCGTTGACCAGCAACAACACAATCCCGATGCCCCCGCTGATCAGCATGGCGGGCAGCGCGATCTTCATTTCCTTGTCCACGCCGGATAGGGACGTATAGGTGGAACTGCCGGTGAAGTTCATCGCGCAGAAGGCGGACAGGGCCGGCAGGATCAGCATATACGCCGCGGCCTTCATCCAGCCGTATTCCGGCATCATCGGGAAGCCATGTATCAGGTTTACACCCGCCGCCCACAGCAGCCCCAGCAATGCGCCTTTGAAGGCGAAGGCCCGCCCCGGTATCCAGGGCAGCAGCACCGGTGTGAGCACGCACCCCACAAAGAGCGCGCCCAGCAGAGCGTAGAGGTCCACCAGGCCGTAGTGGCCCAGGCCAACGGCGTTCATGATGAACAGTATGCCAAGGGCGATGGCGCTTGGCTTGAGCGCGGCGACCAGCTCCATTGGCGTGAGCACCAAACGATCCCATGTTGTAAACTTCACCGTGCGCATTTCCGGCGTGGCCTGCATGCCGGCTGCCAAATAGGCGGGGATGTCGCTGGCCCGCACCGGGCCATAGACCACGCGGAACCCGGACTGCCTGGCCACCTCGTGGGCCGCCACGCCCGTGGCGCCTAACTGGGGCAGTATGACCGTGCGATGGGATACGATGTCCGCCAGACGGACCGCCTCCAGCCTGCGCACCAGTTCCTCGGTGCCAAAGGTCCCCTTGCCCGCGGCGCACCATACATTTACCCCGTCGGTGTCCAGCACGAGGATCCATACATTCAGCCCGCTCAGTTCCATGCGCAGCCGGTCGAAGGTCATCTTGTAGTTGGCAGTCACCAGCACCGGCGAGCCTTCGGTCGGGTTCCCCACGCAATACAGGCCGGGCTCAATGGCGTAATCCATCCTGCCGATGGACCAGCGGCATTTCCACGATCCCATAACATCGGAAAAGGAAAGCCTGGTGGATGCCTGTGGAATTTGCCCGGCAGCAGTGGCGACATAAGCCGTTACCCACTCCTCCTGGACGCGCCCGGAGCCCGTGCAGGCGCAGGCTGCCTGTTGCGCGGGTGGATGCTGCCGCTCGGCGCTTGCGCAGCAGGTCGCGTTTTCCGCGGTCGGCTGTCTTACAGATTTCCATTTGCCTTTTTGTTCGCCGGCGCCGCAGCAGCCTGCTGCCTTGCGCTGGCGTCCTGAGGTTGTGCCTGAGCAGCAAGATCCCGACATAACGAACCCCCCCATAACTTATGCTGGTTCTGTTTTACTCCCAGCCCTTGCAGCATTCCGTACTCAGGGCAGCCCGGGCCAGCAGTTCCACGCTCTGCAGCACCTGACCCCGCCGCTCCGCTGGGATGGCGTTGTAGATGCCCTGGAAGTAGCCTTCAATGCCGCCTTTTACCCTTTCATACATCGCCGTGCCCGCTTCGGTGAGACGTATGGCAACGTATCGCCTGTCGGCCGGATCGTCCTGCCGCTCGCAATACCCCTGCGTGACCAGGTGGTTGACCGTGCGGCTCAGCGTGCTCTTATCCAGGCCCATCCGTTCCGCAAGATCATTGAGCGACACCGGGCCCACGCCCCCGATCTCCACCAGCGCGTGGCACTGGGCCAGTGTGATGCCGCAACAGGACTTCTCGCTGTCATCCAGCAGGCCCAGCGTTCTGACTATGATCTGCAAATGATCCTGAAATTGCTTCAACTCATTGGTCAATGTTTTTGCCTCCGATATAATTGTATTACAAAACGGTTGCGATGTGCAACTGATATTCCGCCTTAAGATGGCGAACGCCGCAGCGACGCTTGTGCTGGCCTTCGTCTGTGGCGCTGTGGCATGGGCCGGCCTGTCGCAAAAACCGTCGCCGGGTGTCACCCTGCGAAGCGATGAGGCCTGCTCATTCTGTTCGTGATGATCTCGTTGATGAAATAAGTAAAAATGCCTATGGGCAGTTTTGTTGACTGCGACGTTACTGCATTTTGTCCAAAAGTCCCTTGACCGCCGACAACCAGGCTTCCGGGGTGCTGTGGGCCGCGCGCCCGATGTAGCTGCGCCGCAGGCCCGCCAGGGCCGGCACCCGCTCCACTGAGCGGGCATAGTGTTCATACTGCGGTCGCCGCAGCTGTTCCTCGCTCAAGTAGATGGGCTCCCGACGGAAGTTGACGCACACCAACGCATAGTTGAGCGCGTCCATGGCCTGCTGCACCATGGCGGGGCCGCCTTCCACACGGAACACATAGGTTGCCCGACCGGTATCCCCCTCGGAGGATGCCTCGAATATCACGGCGGCGCGCTCGCCCCGCAGCACCGGCAGCAGGAAGAAGCGATAAACGCCTCCGGATTGCAGGCCGGCCTTCTCGCCGATGCGGGCGTCTTCAGCCGCGCCCAGCGGGGCCAGTGCAGTCCAGGCGTCCTGCAAGCCGTTCTGGCTCAGCGATTGCACCAGCGCCTGGGCCAGCGGTGCGTGGCGGGCGCGGGCCACGCCCAGGGCCACGGCGCGGCCATCCAGCAGCAGGCCGGCCAATGCGCGCTGGCCTAAGGGTGGCAGGTTTGGGCTCAGCGCCCGCAGGCGGCCCTGCGCCTGAGCCTCCAGCGCACCCATGGCCGCATCGAGCACCGAGCGGAAGGCGTCGGTGTCGCGGCCCAGATGGCTGACCGTCCAGCCTTCGCCGGGCAATTGGAAATCAAATGCCCAGTCGGCCAGCGTGGGCCGGCCAGTGAACACCAGCGGCAGCCGCGTCACGCTCCCGTCGGCGAAATCCAGCACCACAGCGGTGCGGTAGACGCCGATGCCGCAGGGAGCAGAGGCCCGGCCATTGGCAGCCGCGCGGCCGCGGAAGCTGGCCAGCAGCGTCTCCTCCGAGAGCGCCTGCTTGCGGTTGGCTTTGGTCCAGCGGTCCATGACCGCCTCCAAAAAGCTGTCGTGCAGCCTGCCCATGCGGCTTAAGCTCAGTGTGCCGCCGTCGGCCATGGCCAGCGTCAGCGTCACACCATCATCATGCACCTGGGCGATGTCGGCCCAGTGCAGCGAGAAAGGCGGCCCGCCCTCGCAGTCGAAGCGCAGCTCATTCTCCGCGGTGCAATAGGCCGCGCCGCCATCCGCCGGCTGCGCACCCTGAAGATATTGCCACTGCAAGCGGCAGCCTGGCGGCGGGGGAGGGGCAGCTTGCCCTTTCAGGTTCTCCTCCGGCGGCTGGTTACTCTGATCCATGGAGCCTCCGGCTGTCTGTTACAGCTTGGCGCCGCAATCGCAGCAGAACTTGGCGCCGGCCTCGTTTTCGGTGCCGCAGGAGGAACACTTGGGCTTACCGCCCAGCTTCTGGCCGCATTCGCTGCAGAATTTGGTGCCCTGCTGGTTTTCCGCTCCGCAGCGGGGGCATAGCAGCAGGCCCACCGATGCGCCGCAGTTGCCGCAGAATTTGCCCTGAGCCACGGGTTTGCCGCAGCGGGGGCATATGATCTGCCGGGCGTCGATGGCGCCTTTGAACACGTTGGTCGTGTCGGCCATCTCGTTGATTTCATCCACCCGGCGGCGGGCGCGGGCGCGGGATACTGCGGTGTTCTCCCGGGGAGAGCAGTTGACGCACAGCCCCTCTTCTTCGTTAAAGCACGCGTCGCACACATAGGTGTTGCAGCCGTGGCACCGGTGGAACTGCTCCTTGGCTTCGTTCATCGCGTTCTGGAAGGCGACCTCATGTTCCTTGTGCCACTCAGGAGACATGCCGTCGAAGCGCCGAGTGACCAGATCGCCGCCGCGCTCCAGGCCGTAGGCCAGGTCGTGCAGGCCGATCATGCGCGCCCCTGTGCCGATGCCTTCGGTCAGCGAGCGAAGGAAGCTGCCCTTGCGAACGGACTTGCACTCGACGAAGCCGGTCTGGCAGCCGTCGCCGCAATTGTCGCAGTTGAACACGAAGGAGAATCCGGTTTCCGAGCTGTTGTCCTGATAGTTGCGGGTGAAAGACTGTATCGCCATCGTTTTACCTCCAGACGCTTGCGTTATTTGACTGCTTTGCCGCACTTGGCGCAACGCCCTTCGCGGGTGAGCAGCTGTACCTCGTTGCACTTTTTGTTGGGGCATTGCACCAGCACCTGTGCGCCGCATTGGATGCATTTCCATGCAGTGGGGATCTCTTTGCCGCACTGAGGGCATTGTGTGCGCAGCCGCAGGCCGCAGGAGCTGCAGATCTTCCAACCTTCTTCTACCGGGTTGCGGCAGCGGGCACAGCGGTTGACCAGCGGATCGCTGTTGGCACAGAACGGGCAGAACTGCGCGTCGCCGGGGATCAGTTCGCCGCATTTGTTGCATGCCTTTTTGTATGTGGCCATGGCGTCCGGTCCTCGTTTTCCATCGGAATGTAGAATGAGTTCATTATATCAAAATATTTTATCTTCTACCACTCTTTGGGTTGGCTTTGCGGCAACAAGGAGATCAGCCGCCGGCCGCATAATCGGCGGCAGAGAGGGGTCGCTGCATAGAAAATCAGTTTTCTCAGTTGTCATCGCCACGGCGCTGTGATATAATTCATACCTGCACTGGTCAGCATCCGTGCAAACACCGTGGGGGTGTGGCTCAGTTGGTAGAGCGCCGCGTTCGCATCGCGGAGGCCAGGGGTTCGAATCCCCTCATCTCCACCATAAAGAAAGACCCTGCCCAAAGCAGGGTCTTTCTTTATGGTGTATGGGTGGGTGAGAACCCCCGCAAATGCCAGTGAGGATGGAACACTATCTGCGAAGCAAGGAAACACAAGGACCAGAAAGAAATGGCGCAGACCAAGGCGCGCGCCAGCGCATTGAACCTTCGAATTCCCTCATTTCCACCAGAATCAATATCTCCTGCCTTTAGGCAGGGGATATTTATATGTGTCCATCATCCTGTCTGCTGCGGAGCCTATTTTGTGCTGGTTAAGCTGACAAAAATTGCTTTTCGACGTTTTTTTTGGTATGTTGAGTTTAATTAGCACCCGACGGCGGAGGTGAGGAGTATCCGATCGTTTCGATTGTTCCCTTATCTGCGGGAGCGCTTTCTCGGCAACCAGTTGGAGTTCCGCGTGCGGCTGTTCAATGTTCTGGCGATGGCGGGCGCGCTGATCAGCGTCACATCGGCGGCCGTGTCGGTTTTGATCGGGGAACCCCTGCCGATGGCGCTGATCTATTTGGGGTTCTGCGGACTTTCAGCGGCATTGCTGTGGTATTCGGCCAAGAGTGGACGGTATCAGCGGTGCTATCTGATCACCATCGCGGCGGTGTTCTTCGTCGGCTTTCCGTTTTTCTTTTTGATGACCGGCGGCTATTACGGAACCATGCCCTACTTCTTCATCTTCGCCGTGGTGTTTACCATCTTTATGCTGGATGGAAAGAAGGCGTTGGGCGTTGCCGCGCTGGAGCTTGCGCTCTACGTCGCCGTCTGCCTGTACGCGTATGCCCATGATGACAATCCCAACGGCCGAGCCATCCTGCTGGATACGGTCTCCAGCTTCAGCATGGTGAGCATCTCGTTGGGCGTTTGCATGTATTTGCATTTCCGTATTTATAACCGCCAGCAGCGGGATTTGGAGGCCGCCCGGGAGGAGGCGCTGCGGCTGAGCAATGTGAAAAACGTTTTCCTGGCGAATATGAGCCACGAGATCCGCACGCCCATCAACGTGATGCTCGGTATGACGGACATGATACTGCGGGAAAGCCGCAACGGTGTCGTCAGCGATTACGCACGAAAGATACGCAACGCGGGAAACATGCTGCTGGTTTTGGTCAGCAACGTGTTGGATTTTTCCAAGATCGAATCCGGCAACCTGGAAACGCAGGAAAGCTGTTACCGCACGGCCAATCTGGTTCAGGAGCTGTATGAAATCGGAGCGGAAAACGTACGCAAGCACGCGTTGGCGTTTCATATCCAGGTAAACCCCGACCTGCCGTCGGAACTGTTCGGTGGTATGCCGCGCATCAAGCAAATCGTGACCAACTTCATCAGCAATGCTGTCAAATACACCAAGGCGGGATCGATCTCGCTGGCGTTTTCTCATAAGACGGATCAGGAGGGTAACCGCATTATCCTCTGCATCTCTGTTGAGGATACCGGCGCGGGCATCAAGCAGGAGAGCCTGCCCATGATATTCGAGGCGTTCACGCGGCTGGGTCTGCCGGAGCACCAGGGCGTGGAGGGGACGGGCCTCGGATTGGCCATCGCCCGCCAGCTGGCCGAAGGCATGGGCGGGCAGATCTTTGTGCGCAGCGAGTTCGGCTCGGGCAGTACATTCTGGGTGGAAGTGCCGCAGCGGGTCATAGACGCCAAGCCCATCGGCGATTTGGCCATCCACGAGGGGGAGGACCCCGATGAGCCGGAAGAGAGCTTTACCGCGCCGGACGCGCGCATTCTGGTGGTGGACGACAACCGCGAAAATCTGGAGACCATACAGGCGCTCTTGCGGCGTACGCTGATGCGGGTGGATCTGGTGGACAGCGGCACGGCGTGCCTGGCTGCCGCGCGGCAGACGGATTACCACATCATACTGATGGATTACATGATGCCGGACATGGATGGCATAGAGACCCTCCGCCGCCTGCGGGAGATTCCCGGCTTCGGCGCGCAGGTGATCGCGCTGACCGCCAACGCCATCGCCGGCACCCGGGAGAAGCTGCTGGCAGAGGGCTTTTGCGCGTATGTCACGAAGCCTGTGCGGGCGCGGGAACTGGAGGCGTTTCTGGCGGGCAAGCTGGTGCAGACCACGGCGCTGGTGACAAGACGAACCATACAGCCGCAGTTGTGGGTTACGCCGGAGCTAAAGGCAATGCTGGGGCGGGATTTGGCCGTCTGCGGCGTGTCGCTGGAACGGGGGTTGGTCAATGCCAGCGACGATTTGCTGCTGCTTGCGCGGATGGCGCAGGCGTTCGCGCGCAACCATGCGGCTTCGCTTGCCGAAATGCAAGCGGCATCCGATCCCGTGCTGCTGCGGCGGCTGGCGCATTCGCTCAAGAGCGCTGCGGGGTATGTCGGCGCCGACGATCTTTCCAGCCACGCGAGGATGACGGAACAGGCGTGCGCCTCGGGCGACGACACCAAGATCATGCTGATTCTGCCGCTGCTGTATCTGGAATGGGAGCGGGTGCAGCGCGGTCTGTCAGCCTTCGCCGCCCATGTGAATGCAGTCGCGCCGGGCCAACAGCAAAAACGGCGGGGGGAAGAAAAGAGCAATGGATGAGCGCAGCCGCATGCTGGTGATCGACGACGATCGCACCCACCTGGACATGGTGGAGGTGATGATCGGCGAGACGTACGATGTGACGCCCGCCGCCTCCGGTGAGGCCGCGCTTGCGCTGCTGCGCGGCGGCGAAGTTCCCGATTTGATTCTGTTGGACATCGACATGCCGGGGCTGGACGGCTACCAGACCTACCGCCGACTACGGGAGATAACGGCGCTGGAGGATACCCCGGTCATCTTTCTGACGGGTATGACGGGCAGCGAAGCGGAACTGAGGGTGCTGCAGCTGGGCGCACAGGATTATTGCACCAAGCCTGTGGTCAGCGAGAATCTGCTGGCGCGCATACGCCTTCGCCTGGAGGAAGCGCAGCGGTACCGGCGGATGCAGTCCAGGCTGAATGATGCCGGTATCGATGAGGAGCGGTTCACAGTGTTGACCCGTGGCTTGACCCCGGCGGAGCAGGATGTTGCGCGGCTGATCGTGCTGGGTCTGGGTAATCAGGAGATCGCCCGGCGGCTGAACTATACCCCCGGCTATGTGAAGAATTTGGCCACCGTGGTGTACGAGAAGATGGGCGTCCACAGCCGTGCAGAGCTCAGGGGCATTTTCAGGGCGTAGGGGCCACGGGCATCTGTCTGGCCGCCGGAGTTTTCCGGCGGTTTTTTTGATGGCCTGATTGGAAAGATATGACTTTTCGTCACTGTTTGCGACAGCGCGCCCATTGTATCTTGTTTGGTGGAGCAATGATCAGTATGAGGTTTGCAACGCAATGAGTGGTGAAAAGAGAACAACGCCGGTAGCCGGTGCCGGGAAACCCGAAATGGTCGCCAGTAAGCCCGCCAAAAACACTTTCCAGCAAATGCTGCCCATCCTCATAGGCGGTGGCGTGGTGCTGCTGGCGGTGATTGCAGTGGCGGCGGTGGTGCTGGTTCTCGCGCTGGGTGGCGGCACTAAGCCAGTCACAAAGAGCGGCGTGCAGTTTGGCGGCCAATGGTACAGCGGCAGCAACGAGGATATCAACACCTACGAATTCTTCGCGAAGGGCAAAGTGAAGGTCACCTACGGCGACGGCGAGCCTGTGGACTGCACCTACAAGGTCGAGGGCGAGACGATTACCATCGATGTCGTGGGCGTCACCCAAACGTTCTCCCCGCAGAAGGACGGTTCGCTGCGTGACACCGCCAGCGGCGCTCAGATCTGGCGGGAGATCCCCGAGGACGAACCAGCCGGCACCCCCGCGCAACCGGTGGGAACTGATGTGCGAAGTATGGTCGGCAGGTTCTATCTCGACGGCGACACCGCAAAAGGCGCGCTCTCGCTGAATGCCGATCAGTCCTTCGAAATGACCGACCTGGATGGTGAAACGGTCAGGGGCGAGTGGTTCATCGAGACTACCGGCGACCAGGAACAGCTCAACCTCATGTCGGACGGTGAGACTGTCTCGCTAATGGTCTCGGATGTAAACACGCTGTACTACGGCGCTGATTACGCCTTCTACCGCGAAGGGACGAAAGAGGCCGACTTACAGCCGGAAGACTACACGCCGCAGAGCATCGATCCTGATGTAGAATTGAACGCTCTGGCGGAGATGAGCGATCTTTCCATGGGTGTGCGCTTCCCCGGTGATGAGTTCGTCTCTCTTGCTGACAGCGACAGGATCACGCTCACCACTGCCGACGTCGAAACCGCCGTCATCTTCTTTCATAAAGGCGACGACATCAGTGCCCTCAACACAGGCAGTGCCCAAAACCCAAATCTACCGGCGCGCACGGTTGTGCCCGAGCTGATTGACAGCGGTCGCCGGTACGCAGAGAGTTTCTTCGAAGGCGCCCGGAGCCATAAGCTCCTCAGCGAGGACCATACTCCCGCAGATGCTACGGCTGGAAAGGTGTTCAATTACCGCGCGGTCTATGCCGTCGAACTGGATGGCGTGCCCATGAAGCTGGTGGTCTGCACCAGGGGCTGGAAGGTGGCGCCCAGGGGCAAGAACAACGGTGAGATATACTTCATTCATTCCGCGCTTATGGTGAACGCCACGGACGAAGACATCGCCGAAGATTATATCACTGTGTTTGATCGCATGAATGAATCAAAGGTCGATACTTGACGGGAGGCGTGCCGGTGAGTCCGCGGCCGATGACCCCGAAGCGGATCCGGAAAAAGCGCGCCAACGGGTGCGTACGCTCTATGGGAGGGAGTAAGGATGTATGTGATCATCGTGGCGGCGGGCATCGCCGTCATGCTCATAGGGCTGTTGTTCCACAACCGCCATCAGGCTTTGAAGCGTGCCTGCACTCTGCAGGTGGCCGGTACCATCGTCCGTCTGGAGCGCAAGGAAGCCACCCACACCGAGACGGACGACGACGGGTACACCACCACCAGCAAGACCGTCACCTACCACCCTGTCTTTCGCTACACCGTAAAAGACCGGGAGTACGTAAAGACCGCTTCGGCGGGCAGCGGCCGTCCGAAATTCACCGAGGGGCAGGCCGTCACCGTGATGGTAGACCCTGTAAATCCAGACAGGAGCTACTTTGCGGAGGATAAAGACGGCAGCAGATTTGGCATCTATATGATGATCTTCGGCGCGGTGGTGCTGATCATTGGGATTGTCGCTTCATTTACCGGTCTGACCGTATCATATTAGAATGGGAGATGGTACATCATGAAAAAAGCTATCGTCATTTGTCTGGCTATTCTATGGGCCTTCGCGCTGGCGTCCTGCTCGCAGGCAGCCAATGTGCCCGCCGCCCGGCCAACCGAAACCGTAACTGTACAGCCCACGCCGACCATAACGCCCACGCCGAGCCCCTCCACGCCGGTTGCAACGCCCGCGCCAACCGCGGCGCAGGAGATCCAGGACAAGGTGTACCGATTAACCTTGGACACGGCGGAATATGAGGAAATTACCCCGGACAGTGAATACATGCTGGAAGGTCTTCTTTATGTCCGGTTGCAGACCTTCCCAAAGGTAAGCGACGACGCCTATGACGAGCAATCGATGGCAGAGCGCATCGAGGCGCTGGAGGACAGCAAGATTGCCGGCATCACGCTGGCGCTAAGCGACGAATACTCCGCGCAGTTGACCTATCCTGCATGGCGCATCATCTACGAGACCGGCGCCAATGAAGACGCCAAGCGCTGCGAAGACATCTACTTCCAAACCGACACCAACGAGTACCGCGTGCACACCAGTGCGCCGGTGGACGCTGCGGAGGGTTATCGGGATGATTTGAAGGACTACGACCAGCGCATCGCCAAGCTGTTCGCCAGCATCAGACTGGTGGAGGAGCCCGGCCCGGGCGACCCCGGTGACACCGGCCTAAACCAATGGTGGGGAGAATACAAGAGCGACGACCTGGGCTTTGCCATCGAGATCACTGAACTCACCGGCGATGGTTTTTACGCCGATATCACATTGTTGCGGAACGGGAACACGGTACTGGCCGGAACGGCCGCCATCAGCGCCGAGGATGAGCGGCACGCCATCATGGACGGTGTGGAGTTCCGCCTCTATAAGGACTTCAGCGCCATCGACATCCAGACTTCCGAAGGATCCCAGTGGGCGCATATACGCGGTCGGTACGAACGAGTCGAATAACGGTGGGGTTTATAACATGGGGCAAAGACCTGCTCTGGCCCCCGCCATAGGAGGGATAGCTCTGCCTGTTTGGGTTTCTGCGGTTTTCGCAGTTTGTTTTATGGCAGCCGGCATCTTTACGCTGCAGATCGGCGTCAAAAGGAGACAGAGCGTATGGAGGCTTTCCGGGATTGCTCTGTTGCTGCTATGCGCGGGATGTGCTGTCTATCTTGCCGCCGCCTTGCTGTTGATAGAGGGTATCAAGTAAATGAGATTTGCCAGTAAACTATTGGGCTTTGACAGCCAATATTCCTGGATGAAGTGGCTGAGGATGTCTTTCGCCGCCGTTGCGCTGTTCATTGCCGGGGCGTTTTGGAGCAACTTCGGCCCCATGGTGATGGATGGCGGCATCATTGGCGTCATATTGGCGCTGGTCATCTTCGCGGTGCTGTTTGGGCCGATCCTGCTGGCCATGATGGGCGTCGCCGCGCTGATCGGCTTCCTCGTCGGCGGTATGCGCAGCGGAATCCGGCAACGCGAAAGCATCCGGGAAACCGCCGCCACCGGTTCTGCCGAGCTGATGGCAGTGGAAAAACTGCGGATGAAATCGCAGTTGCTGGACTTTTTGTTCATCCTCGCTGGGATCGCTCTGCTGGTTCTGGGAGGTGTCTTTGCGCTGCCCTTGGCAGAAGCCTTCGGGGAGGCTGGAATCTATGGGTATATCATCGTAGCCGTCGTGCTGCTGGTCGCCTTCTATCTGGCGAAAGCCCCGGCAAGGGCGCGGTACCGCACTGCCTTTAAGGAGGGGATCGTCAAGAAAGGGCTGGAGGCGTTGTTGAACGACATGGTCTTCCGCCCCGGCGAAACGCTGGACGAGGCCCTTGTCCAGGCGGCGGAGCTGTTTCCCCCCTATGACGGCTACAGCGGCAACGACTTTCTTTCGGCGGCTTACCACGGCCATCGCTTTGTACAGTCGGATGTTCACCTGACGGAACGGCAGGAGGAGACCTACCGGGATCGGCAGGGCAATCTGCGCACGCGCAGCGTCGATGTCACCGTGTTTCGCGGGCGGATGATGGTGTTCGATTACGACGCGATCTCCAATGAGCCAGTCACCGTCTATGATCACCACGGCAGGCGGTTCTCAAATGCCCAGACTGTTCAAACTGAGCTGGACGCCTTTAATCGGCAATTTGTGATCGTCGCTGCCAACCCGACTGCAGCGCTGCGCATCCTGACACCGCCTGTGCTGGAGGGCATTGTGCTGGCGCGTGGCAAGGTGGGCTGCCCGCTGCACTTCTCCTTCCGCAGCGACAAGCTGTTTGTTGCGCTGGCCAATGGCGACGCCTTTGAAGCAGCCGGTGGCGATGCCACCCTCTTAGAACAGCGGCGTCGTGTAGCCGACGATATTCAAGCGATGCTGGATCTTGTGGACACCTTATACCTAAAAAAGGAGTGAACCATCCATGATTCCCGGAATTGTTGCCGTTCTTATCGTGCTGATTGTTGTGCTGTGGGCGATTACCGTTTCCAACCGTTTCAAAGTTCTGCTCGTCAAGATTTCCGAAGCAGATTCCGGCATTGATGTGGCGCTCAGCAAGCGGTACGATACGCTGACCAAGCTGATGGATGTCGTTAAGGCCTACACCAGGCACGAAACCACGCTGCTTACGCAGGTCGTCAGCCTGCGCTCCGGCATGAGCATGGCGCAGAAAAGCGAGGCAAACCGCGCCATGGACGAGGCGGCCAACCATATCAATCTGCTCGCGGAGGGCTATCCCGAGCTGCGCTCCTCCGAGAACTACAAGCAACTGCAAGCGGCCATCCTGGACGCGGAGGATCATCTGCAGGCGGCGCGGCGGGTGTACAACATGAATGTATCGGCGTTCAATCAAGCCATCGCCGTGTTCCCCGGCAGCGTTGTGGCGGGTGTATCGCGGCATATGCCCAAGGAATTCTTTGAAGCGGATATAGCCAAGCAGTCGGATGTGACCATTCAGTTATGAGGAAGAACCGAGGCGCCAACACATCGCCCAAAGCGCCGCAGGAAGGTGTGTAGATTCTGTAAGGAGAAAACAGGCACGAGCATGAGACGGAAACCGCTTGGGTTTTCGTTTTTTGCTTTTGGGCGGAACGAAATACGCCGTTACCTGCGTCTATAGTGCTGCGCAGTCTTCGAAACCCAATACAGGAGTGAGCGAAATGAAGAAATGGATCGTCGGCCTTTTATCCGCGGCTATGACACTTTCCCTGTGCGCCTGTTCCGGCCTGCCGGACCGGCTGGCCGCTGTGCAGCCGCGGGTCGCCGTGGAATACCCGAAGGCCATCGGGTTTGAGGACTACGACGCCGGCCGAACGGTGTTTGAGCAGAACCCCGTGGACGACAGCTTCATCGAGACGATGGCTGGCTTCTCCTGGCGAACGGCGTCGGCGGTGCTGGGCAGCGCCCGGGGCAACGCCAATTACTCGCCGCTGTCCCTCTACTTCGCGCTGGCGCTGGCCGGCACAGGCGCGGGAGGTCAAACCCAGGCCCAGATCTTCGAACTGCTGGGCACACCCAGTGCTGAGGAGCTGTCCAAGCAGTGCGGCAATCTCTACCGGCTGCTGTACAAAGATAATGGGGTCACCAAACTGAAACTTGCCAATTCCCTGTGGATGGACCGCGGTGTGGCTTTCAAGGACGGCTTTGTGCGCAACGCGGCCGGCAACTTCTATGCCTCATCCTACCCGGTGGATTTTTCCGGCCCGAGTGCCGGAAAGGCCATGGGGCAGTGGGTTTCCCAGAATACCAATGGTACGCTTTCGCCGGACTTCCCGGTCGACGGGAGCAAGATTCTTTCCATCCTCAACACGGTCTACTACCGCGACGAATGGATGGACCGATTTGACAAGGCCAAGACGGCCAAGGGTGTGTTCCACGCGCCGCAGGGCGACGTAACGGTGGAATATATGAACCAGACCTTCGGCTCCGGGAGCTTTGCCAAGGGGGACGGCTTCACCCGTTCTTCGCTGGGCCTCAAGGGCGCGCGGCAGATGGTTTTCATACTGCCCGACGAGGGCGTGGGACTGGACGAGTTGCTTGCCAGCCCGGAGCGGGTACGGTCGCTGTTTGCGGGTGAGGAAGGCAGCCATGGCGAGGTCGTTTGGAAGGTTCCCAAGTTCAGCTTCGACTGCCGGTATGAGCTGGCCGATGTTCTCAAATCGCTGGGCGTAGCCGACGCTTTCCGGCCGGACGCCGATTTCTCCGGCATCACCGACGGAACCGCTTATATCACCAGCGTGACCCAGCAAACGCACATCGCCATCGACGAAAACGGCGTGGAGGCGTCGGCTTTCACCGAAATCGCCTACGTCGGGGCCGCGCCGCCCAATGGCCGGGCCGAGATGAACCTCAACCGTCCGTTTATCTACGCCATCACCGCCAGGGGCGAAACGCCGCTGTTCGTCGGCGTGTGCAGCAATCCGGGGGAGTGATTGCGGGTGCGGCTTGGCTCTTAAGCGCGGGAGGCAGTGAACTGCACCCATTCCACATCGGGCAGTTGCTCCCCTTCGCCGCGCCACACCAGCACCAGCGCGTGCACGCCGGCGGCGGCGGCAGCCACCCGCAGCAGCGCGGGGCCGCCGAGGGCTTGCACCGCGGCCAGCAGAGCGCCGCCGGGGCTGTCCAGGCGGAGTTCCACGACACCTGCGCCTCCATCCACATGCAGCAGCGCTTGCTCCACGCCCGTTCCAAAGTCCAGATACTTGAACCATGCGCAGTCGCCCTCGCGGGCCTGGGCCAGCGCCTCGCCGCGGGGGCCGGCGTCGATGCGCACATGGCCGCTGAGCAGGCAAGCCAGCGAGGCTGGCAGGCGCTCCGTGGCCGCGATGGGGCCGCCCATGCCCTGTGACGTCATCTCGACCTCGGGGATGGAGCCATCCTCCAGGAAGCGGATGGGCTCAGCGCACACCCGTCGGGAGAAGATTGTGCCGCGGCTGGAGCGATGGTAGAACACATACCATTGGCCGCGGTATTCGGCGATGCTGCCGTGGTTGTTCCACACCTCGGGGTCGCAGCCGAAGTTATCGATGATGACGCCGCGATAGGTGAAGGGCCCCAGTGGCGAGGTGGCTGTGGCATAGCCCAGGCATGTGGGGCGCTCGCCGTGGCGGCCGGTGTCGGCGTAGACGTAATAATACAACCCGCCGTGTTTGCGCATGGAGCTGCCCTCGTGGAAGTTGTGCTCTGCCACGCTCAGCGGTTGTATGACGGACTGGGGATCGATGGAGCGCATGCCCGGCAGCAGCCGGGCCGCGCGCACGCGGTCGAACTGCCCCCAGTAGATGTAGGCCTGCCCGTCGTCATCTATAAACACGCCGGGGTCAATGCCATCCATTCCCTCGATGGGCGTGGCGTTGGTGAAGGGCCCTTGCGGGGACGCGCTTTCGGCCACACCTTCGGAGCCGTCGGACAGGCAGAAATACAGGTAATAGCGGCCGTCCCGACAGATGCAATCCGGCGCGTACAGCGTGCCGTTGGGCCACACCTCCGCGGCGGAGGAATCCTCGGTGGAAAAGCTGACGCCATGATCGGTCCAATGCACGAGGTCGTCGCTGCTGAACACATGATAGAGCTTGCTGCAATAGTCCAAGCGTCCGGCGATGTCCCAGGAGCCATACAGATACAGGCGATCCTGAAAGACGCGGGCTTCCGCATCGGGCACATAGGCGTCGGCGTTCAGCAGCGGGTTATGGGCGAAAGGCAAGTTTTCCATGTTTCCTCCGGCAGCAGGCGGCGTGCCGCGCCTGCATTGACATTGTAGAGCATTGGCCGGAGCAGTCAATATTGTGTTTCTGTGAAATATACCGTTGACGAAGGGTTTTTGGGTCAGGGGTCCCCAGGATGCTCGAAAGCCGTTGCCGGAGAGGACCGGCAACGGCTTTTGAGCAAGGAGGTAGGAGGTTCGTCGTATTCATCCGGGTTGGAACTGCTCGCGTACCCGGGGTAGGATTCCTACTTGGTGAAGATGCAGGTGATGATGGCCCGGCGATTGCCGCCCACGGCCACGCCCACGCCGATCTTGGTGTAATCCTTGAGAACGTTGACGCGGTGGCCCGAGGAGTTCATAAAGCGCTCGTGGGCGAAGATCGCGTCGCGGTGGCCGTAGGCGATGTTTTCGCCCAGCTTCAGGTAGCTCATGCCCATGCGCTTGGCCTGCTGCGCGGGGCTGACTTTCTCAGGGGTGTAGTGGTTGAAGTAGTTGCGGTTGCGCATGTCGGTGCTGCGGCTGGTGGCCAGCTTGGTGTTCGGTGTGGCAACTTTGAGTGCCGGCAGGCCGCGCCGTACGCGGATGGAGTTGGTCAGGTCCACGCTGAGCCGCTGGTAGGCCGCGCCCAGCGCCGCGGTCATGGCCGGGTTGCGCACGACATAGGAAGTCTCGTCGGCGGCGGGCAGGATCATGATGGAAGTGACGACGCCTTTTTCTATGTTGTCATAAAACACGGTGACATGGTTGCTGCCCACTGGGAAGAGATCCTTTTCATTGGTGTGGGGAAGCATCGCCACGGTGTTACCGCTGCGCAGGAAGGTCACGGGCTTCTTACCCATGGCGGAGCGAACCTTGCTCTTGGAGGCGCCCAGCTGGAACTTGTTGCCATACTTGAAGCCCTTGGCGTTGGTGTACAGCGCCACGACCTTGCCCTTGCGTACGCCGGCCATCATAAAGCGGCTGTAGTTGCTGTTGTAGACCAGCCAGCTAAAGCCGTATTCGCTGGGCTCCGTGCGGTTGGGCTTGCCGAATTTGGCGGTCAGTTGGCTCTGGGTCATGCCGACGATGGTGGCGGCGTCAATTGTGGTCTTGGCAGCTGCGGGTTGTGCGGCGGCTAAAGCTACCGATGCGCCTGCCAGATTCAAGCTGAGCAATATAGCGAGGGAAAGAGAAAACAAAAAGGACCGCTTCATGGGTGTTCCTCCTTTTGGGGCGATGGAACACGCGGCCCTGGAAATGCGCCGTGCGCTCCATTGGTAACCCGGCTGTCATGGCGCTTTCACGCTTTAGACCCGTGGCTTTGCGTCGCTGCCTTTCGGCAACTTTGCCTTTTTCAACGGATGTTGAGTTTGCTTTCAAAGAACGATCTTTTCTTACGACCTATATATACCACAATAAGTGAGCGATAAACAGAAAAATCTTAGAAAAACATGAACTTGTAGGGCAAAAAAATTGAGGGAGGTGGTATGCCTCCCTCAAAATGACCTTGCTATTTGGTGTAGCATTTTCATACTGGTTCTCCTGTTCAATCACAGCTTGCTTCCTGGAATTTCCCCTCTCCATACTCGAAGCGTCATGCGTGCATCAAAGCTATACATCCCAGCACTACTGTCCTTTATCATGTCACGAATGTCCACTGCTTTTTCTATGTAAAATCCGTTCTTCAGGCACTGCACAGCAGCTGAGAGCCTAGAAACAATACACTCATGCCTCAAAAGCTCTTGATACACTTCTTTTGCCAGATCAGGTCTCACCGCTAAAAACATGTGAATTTTATCTGTTTTCGCAAACTCTTTGTTATAAGTTTTATAATCAGCTTGTTTGGTTGCTTCTTCCATGATCTTATCGCTTTCAATATGCATAGCAATAATTTCTTGTGAAGTCATTCCTTTTTTCATTTTAGCACTCCAAAAAGCATACGAAGAACGAGACGCATTTTTCCCCTTCTCAAAGGTGCAATGATGGATCGCACAGATTTTCCCTCCAGACGATATCCTCTATCTTTTCGATATGCTTTTTGTCCCCTCTAAGAACATCTTGTGAATGAAAAAATCTTACCCCTGTATGATTGTTTCTCAAAGCGCACTCAACAATTTCTCTTGTACAAAACGGAAAATTAAAAATCTTCGTTCGAAGAATATTTGTTCCATCCCAAGTTTTGTAATCAAATGCGAATTTTGCTTCACCCGTGTCCCATTTTTGCTTGTACTTAATAACGCCACACTTTTTACATTCGTATGTTATTTCAATGTCCGTTCGTTTTCTGTCTATATCACAGAATCCGTCGATTGCAATATGATAGTATATTGGAACGTTTTTTCCTTTAAGCCTCTTTGCATAGATTTTATCAATATGTGCCTGATAGTATGAATAACCCTTAATTCCGGTTTTTTGCCATGCATTCAGTACATTTTCTGAGATGACAAGTATACCCGCAGGGCAATGAAGGAAGTCTGGATATATACTCCCCCTTTCTACCCCAAGATAAAGGTCAGTCAACTGTAATAAATATGGAGTCCGACAAACCGGGCAAATCTCAGATATCCTCCACCCATTCGTTCCACTAACTTCACCGGCATAACAATATCTCATATTCAAATATAGATCAATGTTTATCTCGTAAAACCCTGATTTGGTATCCATATTTCCCTCTCATTGCAGGAGATCCAGGTTAATCCGGTAGAATTGCCTACAGCAAGTCCGCCAGTTTTTGGCATGCATTAGTTGCCCTAGAAATTTGTATAGTGAACCGAATGCTGCAAGCACAACACTATGATGATAACTATTTTTGGAATACTAATTTTGACAAGGTGGTAATCCTCAATCACAGCTTTTTTCCTGGGAACTCACCTCTCCATACCCGAAGCGTCATGTGTGCCTCCAGACTATAAACCCCGGCACTATTGTCCTTTTCCATCATGATAAGAATGGCCTCTGCTTTTTCTATGAATAATCCGTTCTTCAGGCACTGGGCAGCAGCTGAGAGCCTAGAAACAATACACTCATGCTCAAAAAGCTCTTGATACACCTCTTTTGCCAGATCAGGTCTCACCGCTAAGAATTGGTGAATTTTATCCCTTTTCATAAACTCTCTGTTATGGGTTTTATAATCGCCTTGTTTGGTTGCTTCTTCCACGATCTTATCACTTTCAATATGTATAGCAATAATTTCTTGTGAAGTCATTTCTTTTTTCATTTTAGTCCCCCAATACCCTATCTCATTGCGGTTTGGTCGTTATGGAGCCGTTGCGCAGGCCGAAGTTGTAAGAAGTCCCCGGATTCCTTTACCACAACCTACTATAACATGATCTATTCGTTGCAACGTTTAATAAACTTATATGCTCGTATAATCAACTCAATAATCCCTATTGGAATAACAGAATAATATCCAATTAGTATGGATGCATAAAATATCAGGATATGGAACCAGTGTCCTTATTAGCAACATCAAAGCGGCAGCACATGTTGCGATCTTAATAACAATACCTATGATAGAATATCCATCTTCGCTAAGACGAATGAAAAAAACGTGAGACAACCATGCGGGCAGTTTTATTTTTAATGCCAACGATTCACCGTAGTGATGAGTAAATCCCGCAACATTACCCATTATCCAGCTGAAAATAAGGATAACTTATAAAATCATTAGTACATTCCCCTTATGGCATCATCTTTATAGATGTTAGTGATTAGTTGACCAATTTTCGTATGCATTCTTTATCAATGTAGCGCCTGCATGCCGCTTCTCGCGCCAGCGGGATTTCGATGCTATTCCAAATGATCCATATCCACGAATACCTGGTCAATCACCTTTTGTTCTCATCGGTAAGCTTTTGTTGCATGAATTCCAGAAGCGGAATTATGCCGTTATTATTCAAGTCAATGAAGATTTTGTGCGTCGCACTGTATATCTCTAGCAGCGGCCCCATCGGCTTACATGCAACCTTTTCCACATCATTCCATGTGATGACTTTAGGCTCCTTCCTGAAAATTCTGAACTGCTTAATTTGGTCCTGATTGTACTCAATTCGGTCATAAACAGCCACGCAGACCATAAAAATACCCAGGGCTAGGAAAAACGACGCTAAGAAATAAAACAAGAGCAAATCCGCATAAAGACTCTCAGAATCCCATGCAGCATAAACAAATGCTGCTAGGCTAAATGAAAACGAGATATACGCAAGGCCCTTATTGCGTGTTCTTAATCTAATGATATGGTAACCTTGCTCGTTTGTCTGTAATGAGGCCCGAAGAGCTTTGCTTGTTGTGGTGTATATAATGAGTGCCAAAGATATTGCCCCTCCAATAATGGATACGCAAACTTTTAGCATCACTCATTTCCCTTTCTTCATAAAGTAATCTTGCAAATATAAGATAACCATTAACACCGAAAGACAGGCAAATACCCAAAACACCTTGATGCCAAATAACCGGTTAAACTCAAAATCGCTCTCGAAGCCATTTGCAACAAGACTAAAAAAATTCGCCATTTTTTATTCAGCCTGACCCTTTTAATACCAGTTTTCTTGCTCCTGTATTTCTATCAACGCTAAGAGCCACTGTAAAAAACCAAGAACCTAAGAATAGCAAATAATATAGCATAATGACTCCTGCAATTACTATCCACAGCGAATTTTGCCGGCCAGTCGTCTAGGATAAAATCTCATCGTTTTAAACTCTACTCTTTATTTTTCCATATATATCATTATATCACGAAAGAGGGCTGTCCCTTTCGGAACAGCCCCCTTTTGCTTGTTGGATTGCCCGCGGTTCCCCGCTAAGCTTTATTGCTTAGGAGTCTTGTAGGTCTTGCGCCGGCGGGTGATCACGACCAGCACCGCACCCAACAGCAGCGCCGCGCCGCCGCCCAGAAGGATGTTGTAATCCATGGAGCCGGTCTGATAATCCTTGGTGTCGTCCAGCTCGTTGGTCACGGTTATCTCGGTGATTTCACCGGCGGGTACGTCCACGGGGATCGGTGTTGTGTTGAGCTTGTAGGCCTTCGGGGCCGAGGTCTCCACCAGGTAGTAGGTGCCGGCCTCCAAATCCTTGAACTCGATGATGCCGTCCACCCCTGTGACGCCGGTGGCCACCAGCACCCTGAGTGCTTCGTCGGCGTAGAGGTTGAACTTGGCGTTGACCAGGGGCTTCTGGGTATAGCCGTCCACCTTGAGCAGGTTGAGCTGGCCCAGTTCATCCTCAAAGCCGCCGGTGTCGTCCTCCTGGTTGGTCAGCGTGAGCACCGCGCGGTTGTTGGCCATGACGGTCACGGGAATCGGCGTGTCGTTGAGGATGAAGTTTTCCGGTGCCCTGGTCTCCAGCACCCAGTAGGTGCCGGTCGTCAGGTTGTCCACGTTGATCTCGCCGTTTTCGTCGGTGGTGCCGGAGGCAACCAGCTCGGTAAGCTCCTCGTCAAAGTAGATGTTGAAGGCTGCGTCTGCCAGCGGCATGCCGTCCTCGGCGTTCACCTTGAGCAGCTGCAGCTGTCCGGGCGCTGCCGCGTTGGTAAGCGCCACTTCGGCGGTCTTGCCCAGTTGCACCGTCACGGTGTGCACGGTGCTGTCCAGCACGTATCCGTCGGGCGCTTTGGTCTCTTGAACGTACCAAGTGCCGGGCGTAAGCGCTGCGCTGGTCACGGTGCCGTCTGCGGTCGTCGTCAGCGTGATCGCGCCGGTGAAGTCCTCATTGTCCGCCAGGGAAAATTCGACGCCGGCCAGCGCGTCCCCGGTGTCTGCGTCGGTCTTGATGATCTTCAGGAAGCTCTGCGGGTCGTTTAGCAGCGCCACCTCAGCGGTCTTGCCCAGCTCCACTTTAACGGTGTGCACGGTGCTGTCCAGCACATACCCGGCGGGAGCCAGGGTCTCCTTGGCATACCAGGTGCCGGGCGTAAGCGCTGCGCTGGTCACGGTGCCGTCTGCGGTCGTCGTCAGCGTGATCGCGTCGGTGAAGTCTTCATTGTCGGCCAGGGAGAACACGGCGCCGGCCAGCTTTGCGCCGGTCACCGTATCGGTCTTGATGAGCTTGAGCCAGCCCTGGGGCTCGTTCTCGAAGGTCACCTGGGCCGTCTGGCCTGCGGCCAGCGTCACGGTCTTGGGCGTCGTGTCGATCACATAACCGTCGGGGGCGGAAACTTCTTTGACTTCATAGACACCAGGCAACAGGTTGCTGACATCAGCGATGCCGTCGTCACCGGTCTTCACCGTCCAGGTTTCGCCGAACACGGCGGCCCACAGGCGGCTGAACAGATTCTGCTCCGGCTTGGAGATTTCCAGTGTGACGTTGGCCACGGGCAGGCCTGTGGCGCTGTCGGTCTTGAGGATGCGGATCGCTGCCAGCTTCTGGTTCTCGTAGGTCACCATATGATCGAGTACCAGCGCTTCCGCGGCGTCATAGCCCACCGTAAAGTTCACGGTGCCGCTCAGCGAAACGTACCCTTCGGGCACGGCGGTCTCAGTGATCGCGTATTCGCCCCACTCCAGGCCGCTCAGCGTGGCGGTCTGGCCGTTGGTCAGCGTGACATCCTGGCTGTAGCCGCCGGGGCCGGTGACCTTCAGCGTGAACACGGTCGGGTCATCGTCGGCAGCGCCGTCCACGGTCTTGGTCAGTTCCAGGCTGCCCAGCTGGCGGTTGGTCGCCACGACGCTGTAGTTCAGCGTGGCCCCTGCCGCCGTGCCGATGGTTACCTTTACGCCCTTGGTCACATCGGCTGTATCCACCGGCGTGCCGCCGATCCAATCGTTGAGCCTGTAGCCGTCGGTCGGGTCTTCGGTGATCGTGTAGGTGCCCCAGGGCAGGCCGGAGAGCTCATAGATCAGGCTGCCGGCGCTCCAGGTAATGCCCTGGGCCCAGTTCTTGTTGGTGCTGTCGCCATCGCGCACCACGGAGAAGCGGAACGTGTCGCCGGTCTGCAGCGTGCCCAGTACGCTCTTGATGATCGTGAGCCGGCCGACGTCGTCGGTGGCGTTGGAAGCTTCCAACGCATATTCCAGCTTGGCGCTGCTGCCGGAGCCGATGGTCACGATCACGGAACTGCCGCTGACCGCCGCGCCATCCAGTGTCCAGCCGGTCAGGCGATAGCCGGACGTGGCGTTTTCGGTGATCGTGTAGGTGCCCCAGGGCAGGCCGGTCAGCTCGATGGGCGATGCGCCTGCCGTGGTGGTCTTGCCCGCGGCATAGTTGGGTTTGAGGCCGGTGACGGGGTCATTGGCGTCTTGCTGGCGGGTCACGGTGAAGGAGAAGGTGTCGCCGGCGTTGCCCTGCGAGCCTTGGCCAAACGCGGCCTTGGAGATCGTCAGCTTGCCCACATTGCCGGTATCGTTGGTGGCCTGCAGCACATACTCCAACTGGGAGCCGCTGCCGGAGCCGATCTTCACGCTTACACCCTTGGTCACGTCGGCGGCGTCCACCGGTGTGCCACCGGTCCAGCCGGTCAGCTCATACCCGTCCTTGGCGTCTTCGGTGATCGTGTAGGTGCCCCAGGGCAGATTCTCCAGCACGATGGGAGAGCCGACCTTGGCGGTTCTGCCGCTGGCATAGTTGGTCTTGGGGGATGCCGTGTCCTCGTTGCGGGTCACGGTGAAGGAGAAGGTATCGTCGGTGTCGCCCAGCGAGCCGGCCGGGAAGGCCTTTTCGATGGTCAGCTTGCCCACGTCGTCGGTGTCGTTGTTGGCGGTCAGCTCGAAGCTCAGGCTGGCGCCGTTGCCGGTGCCGATCTTCACTTGGACGCCCTTGGTGGCATCAGCGATGTCCACAGGTGCGCCGCCGTTCCAGCTGGCCAGGCGGTAGCCGGCCTTGGGAGCTTCGGTGATGGTATAGGTGCCCCAGGGCAGGTTGGTAAGCTCGATGGGGCTGCCGATCGTCGCGGTCTTGCCGTCGGCGTAGTTGGTCTTGGGGGAGGCATCCTCATCGCGGGTCACGATGAAGCTGAAGGTATCGGAACTGTCGCCGATGGAACCATCCAGGAAAGCCTTGTTGATGGTCAGCTTCCCGTCATCCGAGGTGTCGTTGGCGGCTGTGGCGGTGGCCGTCAGGCTGGCGCCAGCACCGGAGCCGATCTTCACGGTCACGCCCTTGGTGGCGTCGGAGCTGTCCACCGGCGTGCCGCCGGTCCAGCCGGTCAGTTGATAGCCGTCCTTGGCATCTTCGGTGATGGTATAGGTGCCCCAGGGCAGGTTGGTAAGCACGATGGGGCTGCCGATCTTGGCGGTCTTGCCGTCGGCATAGTTGGTCTTGGGAGAGGCGGTATCCTCATTGCGGGTCACGGTGAAACTGAAGGTGTCATCGGTGTTGCCCAGCGAGCCTGCGGGGAAGGCCTTTTCGATGGTCAGCTCGCCCACATCGGCTGTGCCGTTGGTGGCGGTCAGCGAATAGTACAGGCTGGCACCGGAGCCGGAGCCGATCTTCACGGTCACGCCCTTGCTGGCATCGGAGCTGTCCACCGGCGTGCCGCCGGTCCAGCTGGTCAGTTGATAGCCGTCCTTGGCGTCTTCGGTGATCGTATAGGTGCCCCAGGGCAGGTTGTTCAGCACAATCGGAGCGCCGATCTTGGCGGTCTTGCCGCTGGCGTAGTTTGTCTTGGGAGAGGCGGTATCCTCATTGCGGGTCACGGTGAAGCTGAAGGTGTCATCGGCGTTGCCCAGCGAGCCCGCGGGGAAGGCCTTCTCGATGGTCAGCTCGCCCACATCGGCTGTGCCGTTTGTGGCGGTCAGCGAATAATACAGGCTGGCGCCGCTGCCGGAGCCGATCTTCACGCTTACACCCTTGCCCACGTCGGATGCATCCACCGGCGTGCCGCCGGCCCAGCTGGCCAGCCGGTAGCCGTCCTTGGGAGCTTCGGTGATGGTATAGGTGCCCCAGGGCAGGTTGGTTAGCTCGATGGGGCTGCTTATCGTCGCGGTCTTGCCGGCGGCGTAGTTGGTCTTGGGGGAGGCATCCTCATCGCGGGTCACGATGAAGCTGAAGGTATCGGCACTGTCACCGATGGAACCATCCAGGAACGCTTTGTTGATGGTGAGCTCGCCCACATCTTTTGTATCGTTGGTGGCCGTGGCGGTGGCCGTCAGGCTGGCGCCGGAACCGGAGCCGATCTTCACGGTCACGCCCTTGGTAACGTCTGTGGAATCCACCAGCGTGCCGCCGGACCAGCCGGCCAGTTGATAACCGTCCTTGGCATCCTCGGTGATCGTGTAAGTGCCCCAGGGCAGGTTCTCCAGCACGATGGGGCTGCCGACCTTGGCGGACTTGCCGGCGGCATAGTTGGTCCTGGGGGAGGCATCCTCGTTGCGGGTCACGATGAAACCGAAGGCGTCATCGGCATTGGCCAGCGAGCCGGCGGGGAAGGCCTTCTCGATGGTCAGTTTGCCATTGTCCACGGTGTCATTGGTGGCGGTGGCGGTCACGGTGAGGCTGGCGCCGCTGGCGGTACCGATCTTGACGCTCACGCCCTTGGTGATGTCGGAGGAATCCACCGGCGTGCCGCCGGCCCAGCCGGTTAGCTGGTAGTTGTCCTTGGCGTTCTCAGAGATCGTGTAGGTGCCCCAGGGCAGGTTCTCCAGCACGATGGGGCTGCCGACTTTGGCGGACTTGCCGGCGGCATAGTTGGTCTTGGGATCAGCGTCCTCATTGCGGGTCACGGTGAAGCTGAAAGCATCATCGGTGTCGCCCAGCGAGCCGGCGGGATAGGCCTTCTGGATCGTGAGCTTGCCCATGTCCTTGGTATCATTGGTGGCCTTGACGGTGGCGCTCAAGCTCGCGCCACTGCCAGCGCCGATGGTTACGGTGATGCCTTTGGTGATGTCGGAGGCGTCCACCGGCGTGCCACCGGTCCAGCCGGTCAGTTGATAGCCGTCCTTGGCGTCCTCGGTGATCGTGTAGGTGCCCCAGGGCAGGTTGGTGAGCTCTATGGGAGAGCCGACCTTGGCTGTCTTGCCGCTGGCGTAGTTGGGCTTCGGAGCAGCATCCTCGTTGCGGGTCACGGTGAAGCTGAAGGTGTCATCGGTGTTGCCCAACGAGCCGGTGGGATATTCCTTCTGTATCGTCAGCTCGCCCACATCGGCTGTGTCGTTGGTGGCGGTGGCGGTGGCCGTGAGGCTGGCACCGGCACCGGAGCCGATCTTTACGGTCACGCCCTTGGCGACGTCGGAGGCTTCCACCAATGTGCCACCGGTCCATCCGGTCAGCCGGTAGCCGTCCTTGGAATTTTCAGTGATTGTGTAGGTGCCCCAAGGCAGGTTTTCCAGCACGATGGGGGCGCCGATCTTGGCTGTTTTGCCGCTGGCGTAGTTGGTCTTGGGGGCGGCGTCCTCATTGCGGGTCACAGTGAAGCTGAAGGTGTCGTCGGCGTTGCCCATGGAGCCGGCGGGGAAGACCTTTTCGATCGTGAGTTTGCCGTTGTCCACGGTGTCGTTGGTGGCCTTGGCGGTAATGTTCAAGCTGGCGCCGCTGCCGGTGCCAATCTTCACTTTGATTCCCTTGGTGATGTCGGAGGCATCCACCGGCGTGCCGCCGGTCCAACCATTGAGCTCATATCCATACTTGGAGTTCTCTGTAATGGTATAAGTGCCCCAGGGCAGGTTTTCCAGCACGATGGGAGAGCCGATCTTGGCGGTTCTGCCGGCGGCGTAGTTGGGCTTGGGAGAAGCAGTATCCTCGTCGCGGGTCACGATGAAGCTGAAAGCATCATCGGTGTCGCCCAGCGAGCCGGCGGGGTAGGCCTTTTGGATCGTGAGCTTGCCCACGTCCTTGGTATCATTGGTGGCCTTCATGGTGGCGCTCAAGGTCGCTCCGCTGGCGGTACCGATCTTGACGCTCACGCCCTTGGTGAAATCGGAGGAATCCACCAGGGCGCCGCCGGTCCAGCCGGTCAGGCGATAGCCGTCCTTGGCATCCTCGGTGATCGTGTAAGTACCCCAGGGCAGGTTCTCCAGCACGATGGGGCTGCCGACCTTGGCGGATTTGCCGGCGGCATAGTTGGTCTTGGGGGCAGCGTCCTCGTTGCGGGTCACGGTGAAGCTGAACGTGTCGTTGACGTTGCCCAGCGAGCCGGCGGGATAGTCTTTCTGTATCGTCAGCCTGCCCGCGCCGGTGTCGTTGGTGGCGGTGGCGGTGGCCGTGAGGCTGGCGCCGGTACCTGCGCCAATCTTGATAGTCACACCTTTGGTGACGTCTCCGGCGTTCACCAATGTGCCACCGGTCCATCCGGTCAGCCGGTAGCCGTCCTTGGAATTTTCCGTGATGGTGTAGGTGCCCCAGGGCAGGTTTTCCAGCACGATGGGGGCGCCGATCTTGGCTGTTCTACCGCTGGCGTAGTTGGTCTTGGGGGCCGCGTCCTCATTGCGGGTCACAGTGAAGCTGAAGGTGTCATCGGTGTTGCCCATGGAGCCGGCGGGGAAGGCCTTTCCAATCGTGAGTTTGCCGTTGTCCACGGTGTCGTTGGTGGCTTTGGCGGTAACGATCAAGCCGGCGCCGCTGCCGGTGCCAATCTTCACGGTGACGCCCTTGGTGATGTCGGAGGCATTCACCAGCGTGCCGCCGGTCCAGCCGGTCAGTCTGTAATTGGCTTTGGGAGCCTCGGTGATCGTGTATGTGCCCCAGGGCAGGTTTTACAGCACGATGGGGCTGGTGATCGTAGCGGTCCTTCCGCTGGCGTAGTTGGGCTTGGGAGAAGCGGTATCCTCGTTGCGGGTCACGACGAAGCTGAAGGTGTCGCCGGCGTTGCCCATGGAGCCGGTGGGGAAGGCCTTCTGGATCGTGAGTTTGCCCACGTCTTTCGTATCGTTGGTGGCACGCACCGTGTAGCTGAGGCTGGCGCCGCTGCCGGTGCCAATCTTCACTTTAACACCCTTGGTGAAGTCGCTGGCGTCCGCCAACGTGCCACCGGTCCATCCGGTCAGCCGGTAGCCATTCTTGGGAACCTCGGTGATCGTGTATGTGCCCCAGGGCAGGTTGTTCAGCTCAATGGGGCTGCTGATCGTGGCGGTCTTGCCTTCGGCATAGTTGGTCTTGGGGGAGGCCGTATCCGCATCCCGGGTCACGATGAAGCTGAAGGCATCGCCGGCGTTGCCTATGGAGCCGTTGGGGAAGGCCTTTTGGATGGTGATGTGGCCGTTATCCAATGTGCTGTTGGTGGCATGCACCGTTACGGTGGAGGCATTCACGGGTACTGCATACAGCGTCTTACCCGGAATCTTCGTGGTGTTCGCTGCAACCTCCACGCCACCAATCTTGATGCTATCCAACTTGTACCCGGCCTGAGCAACTTCCTCGATGTAATACGTACCATACGGCACGCTGATCGAAGCGCCGGCTGCCGAGCCCGCTGCCACCGTCATCGGCGACAGGCCGGAGCCCAATACAGCACCGATGCTGTTGTAGACATTAAAGGTAAAGGAGCGAGTATCTGACGGATCGTTTACGATGCTGTTCTTGACGATCTTAAGCGAGCCAATCGATACTTTGTTCTTGCATATGATATTATAGTTTGTTGGATTATCACAGTTTGTTGTATATCCGCTGCCAGAAGGGCTGGGATCCCCGATTATGATCGTCATTGGGTTGGTGAGGGTTTCTTTATTTGCATCGACATCATGGAACTTTACGAACTGAGTTCCGCCCGTGTTCGACTCAGTCAGGGTGTAAGTGCCATAGCGCAGATAAGAGAACGTCGCGGTTTGATTTGCTTTGATCGTTTTCTGACGTGTGATGCCAGAGCTTCCTGGGCCAGTCAGTACGAAGGTGAAGTCAGCGTCAGAGGATCCGCTTTCCATTTTCTTCGTAACCTTTATCGACCCAGTGGGCTGATAATTCGTGCAGAAGAACAGATGGCTTATGGCAGGATCTTTTACGGTCGAAGCAGTAATTACCGGGCTGCGGTCTGCATTGTAGGTCACACGAATATTATAGGCTCCATTGGCGCCGGCAGTTTTTTGCACCAGATTGCCATTGGGGCCGTAAACATAAAGACCTGTGCCCGCTTTTACGATGACATACAGGATATCAGGTCTGCCCAAAGCGTTATAGCTTAGGCTGCTTTTGTTATCCTTGGTAAAGAAAGTATCATCACCGGTGACGGTATAACTGGCACGCGGCGGATCCAATTTCGCGATATACAGATTACCGAGGCCAAAAGCGGTAAACTGTCTCCAATCCTCACCACTGTTTCTTGGCGATACCAGCGCGCCGGCCATAGCAACGGGTAAGTTACCAAATATCATCAGGAAGACTGTGATGAATACGATAACTTTTCTGATGCTCCTCATTGATTTTCCTCCTAAAATTTGTCTGGTTGTAACAGAGCTTTTTCAGTCCCAATTTACCTTTTCGTCCTGGGTCTCTTTTGTGGTCGCCTGCATCGCCTCGTTCATAAGATGCAGCATTTCATACTCACTTCGAAATTGGCGGGTCTGTTTGCCTTCGATCCACTGAATGGAGCCTTGCAATGTGGCGTTTTGCCGGAATAATACCCGGATGACGAAAGTCGGGCCAGCGACGTCTGGGGCGGTGAAATCTGTCGACGTGTTCACAATGGAATCCTTCATGCGCTTCTTCACCTCCCAAGTGCGATATTGCACGGTCTTCTGCGGATAGCGGTTGGCTGTCAGGTCATTGTCCAGAGCATTGAGCATCTTCCAGATGGAGGGGCAGCAGCTTTGCCTCCTGGTCACCAGATTGGTCAGATGATAAAGGGGGCTGCCATCCGGCCGTTGCGTGATCAGCAATTTATAAGTGCCTTTTGGATATTTGTCCTGTCGCTCTGCGACCATATATGAAGCTCCTTGGCGGTGTTATCTTACAAAAAAGGTTTCTGTATACAAACATAACACAGAGCGTTCTTTTTCCATTCTTATGGCAGTCTTCTGCCAATCTTATTTACAGTTTTTTTAGAATAAAATAAGAGAGAGGCGTCGCGCTGCGCGAAATAAGTGCTCAATGGAACGAGCCGGATAAAAAAAGGTCTCCCGGCGAAAGTTGCCGGGAGACAAACGAGAACATGACTGGGTTGTCTGAATCGCCGACGATGCGAACGTCGTCGGTAATAGGAGGTGGGCTAGACTGCCTCCGACCGTATTGGGCTAATCTTCTTCTGCAGCAGCAGCGGCATGCCCTGTATGGTCTTGGTGAAGCGTACGGAGATGCGCTGAGAGATCATCTCGGCATCCTCGAAGGTCAGAGACACCAGCAGCACGAGCATCTGCGCGTCGTTCCACATGCACACGACGTCGCCCTTGCGCAGAGAAGCCGCCAGCACCTGTTTGAGCGAATGGCGGGCCGCCTTGAGCATGTCTGGCGCGGGTACGCCGTAATTGGCGCTGGACAGCGTCAGCAGCAGCAGGCAGTTGGATTGGCCGTTGCGCTGCAGGCGGCGGCGCTCCAGCTTGAACATTTCATGGAACACTTCCTCATCGCAGAAATAGGGACCGTCGATGGCGCGGTCATCGTCGCCAAAGGTGCGCAGGATGGTATCCATGTCGTGCTGCACGAGCTTGGCACTGCCGTTGATCTGAGCATAGGTCTCCTTGAGCTCCGCCGACGGTGAAACGCCCAAATCGCGATAGAGCAGCTCCGTGATGTAGCTGTAGTGCATGCGGGCATGGGCGATGCGATTGGTGGCCATAAGCGACCGTAGGAAGGCCACGTGCACCTTCTCGTCGTAGGGGTCTATAACCATGGCTTTTTCGCACAGTGCAATGATATCATGGTGCAGTTCGTGGCTCTTGTAGTGGGCCAGCAGGGATTCCACGGCGGCGGTGAACTTCTGCCGATAGGCCTGGCGCAGCGGAACCGTCCACAGGTCATATTGGGCGTTGGCCAGGAAATCCGCCGTGTACAACGCCAGCGCGTCACGGAACAGCGCCGGGTCGGGGGCGCTGCCGCGCCGGTTGGCCATGGCGCGCTCAAACAGGTCGTCGAAGGCCTCCACGTCCAGTTCATAGCGGGATTGGGTGTTCCAACCGTAGCCGCCGTTGACGAACAGGATGTAACTGGGCTGGCCTTCCACATCCATCATCGTGCGCAGCCGATAGACCAGGTTCTGTATGGCCTTGGCGGGGTTTTCGCAGCTGCGGCCTTCCCACAGCGCCTCCACGAGCTCGTCGGGCGAGGCAAAAAGGCCGCGATGGGCCAGAAGGTACTTCAGCAAACCCTCCAACTGGCGGGATCGTTTTAGTTTGTCGGTGAAGACTTCCGTACCCCTGGACGCCCAGAAGACGCCTAACATACGGATAACCAATGGTTGGATCGTTTGCTCATTGGTGGTCAACTGGAACCCTCTCCCTCAAGTCGTCCTTTAAGCAGCCGGGTCACGGCTGTCCGTGTTACTTGTCCGCTATTTCGCCATATGTCAGTATAGCATCGGTTCTTTCATTTACAAACGTTCTTTTATGCGGAGCATGATTTATTTATGTCGGATCATGCATCCTGTTCTGGTTTTTCCATTCCTGGTTACTGTACGAGCTCGCATGTCACCAGATATCGCTTGGGCGCCGAGCCGACATAATTGAACGGGTAGCATGTGATCAGCGACATCACAGCCCCGCTGTGCACGGCGAAGATGGCCGGATCGTCAGGCTGCACGACTTTCATGTCGGTGACCTTGTAGGTATAACTGTTGCGCGCGCCCTCGAAGACCACCGTTTGGCCCAGCTTAAGGGAGCCGAAACTGCGGAACACCGTGTTGCGGTGGCCGAAAATCACGCAGTTGCCCGTGCGGCCGGGCAGCGATGTGCGCGGATGGTGCCCGGCGCCGCGGTTCAGATCCGAGGGCGAAGCACCGTTGATGACCGGCACCCGGCGGCCGCCCAGGCTGTCAAACACCAGAACGCCCATGACGGGTACCTTGCGTGGGGTTTCACCCGGTGCGAGTGTGGGGGTGGGCGTGAGCGGCGCCTGCGGTGCGTCCGGCGGCACGGTCAGCTCTGGTTCCTCACCGTCCCCCCAGTCTTCCTCCGGCGGCGGCGTATAGCCCTCTCGGTCAAAGTCGTCCAGTATCCAGTCGTCGGATGGGTTGGGGGATTCGAGCGCTTCCAGCAGTCCGTCCACAGCCTGCAGGCTGTTGCGGGTAGCCAGATCGGTCTGTATGATGTTCCACAGGGCGTAGCCCATGGCGCACAGAGCGGCTGCAATCAGCAGCAGCCCGAAAACGCGCAAAATGCGGCGTAATGGTTCTTTCATGATGGCATCCCTCTTTTCTCGCAGGAATTCCCTGCGTTTTGTGGAATGATTTTAATTGTTTGTACTCTCTAATATACCACTGTATATTCTGAAGAATCAACTATTTTGGAGGAATGATGAAAAAGCTGAGAATTGCTGTCGTCGGGCTGGCCCATGTGCACGCGCCGGGCATGATGGAGGCCTTCGCGCAGGACGCCCGCGCGGAACTGACCGCCTGCGCCGACCTGCCCGCGGCGATGCAGCCGCTGTCGGCAGGTCGGGGAACGCGCCTGAGCAATGTGGCGCTGGCACGGGATCACTACGGCATGGCTGTATATGAAGACGCCGAGCGGTTGCTGTGTGACGTGAAGCCTGACATCATACTGAGCTGCGCCGAGAACACCCGCCACTTGGCCGTGGCGGAACTTGCCGCGCGGCACGGCTGCCACCTGGTCTTTGAGAAGCCCATGGCCACCCGTTTTGCCGATGCGCGGCGCATGGCGGCCTTGATGGAGCAGGCCGGCCGCAAGCTGGTCATCAACTGGCCCACCGCGTGGGGCGGCGTGTTTCAAAAGGCGCGGGATGTCATCGCCGGCGGGGCCATAGGCACGGTGCTGCGGCTGCGTTGGACCAACGGCTCATCCTTTGGGCCTTTCAGCTATGGCGAGGGGCTTACCCCCGAGGAGATGGCCGCCGAGTGGTGGTATCAGCCGGCCCAGGGCGGCGGGGCTTACCTGGACTATTGCGGCTACGGCTGCATGGTCAGCACGATGCTGATCGGCAGCCGGGCCGTGGGCGCCTTCGGCCTGCGGGCCAACCTGAACAGCCCCTTCGCCCAGGCCGACGACAACGGCATTGTCATCGCCCGCTTCCCCGGCGCTGTCGCCACGATAGAGGGCACCTGGACGGCCATGAACAAAGTGTCCGACGCGCCCATGGTCGTGCACGGTTCCGAAGGTTCCATGGGTGTATACAACGACCGTATCGAGGTGTTCCGCACGCGCTTTGGTTATGAGCCCGAAGAGGTGCACGAGGTTACGCCGCTGCCCGAGGGCCGGCGCAACTTTGCCGAAGACCTGCTGCACTGCCTGGAAACCGGGGAACCGCTCAACGAGATGGTGGACGTGAAGCTGAACCTGGACATGATGGCGCTGCTGGACGCCGGCATCCGTTCGGCCGCCAGCGGCAGCTTTGAGCTGGTGGGGGACGAGCATTTTACGGTGGAGGAGATCGGATAAGCAACGGCGTGCTCAGGGGGATTCTTCGGGCGTTTTGCGCCCTCAGAACGACAGCAAGAGGTTCAGCCATACCTAACGTTTCCGCGAAGAATCCCCTGAGAAAGTGGCACTGTACAGCGAAGGCTCGCCGGCGTTGCCGGCGGGCCTTCGTTATTACTTGTATCAGTTTGAGCCTTTAAGCCGCGTCCACACGTCCTCGTACCGGGCGGTGGCCTCGTCGCCCAGGTCGCGGTAGGCGGTCAGGCGGGCCTGCTCCTCGGGCGTGGCGTAATAGGCCGGGATGGCCTTGAGCTCCTCGGAGAGCTGGTCGTAGGCGGCCTTCTCCGGTGTGGAATAGCCGATGTACTCGGCGTTGCGCGCGGCGATGTCCGGGCGCAACATGAAGTCGATGAACTTCATGGCCTCTTCCTTGTGCTTGGCATTCTTTACGATGCACAGGTTGTCCATGAAGATGTTGCTGCCCTCCTTGGGGATGCTGTAGGCGAACTGCTCCGGCGAATCGGCTTCCTGGGCGATCAGCACGGCGTCGCCGGAATACACCACGGCCATGGCCGCTTCGCCGGCCAGTATCTTGTCGCGGGTGTCGTCCAGCGTGTAGGAGAGCACCAGCGGCTTCTGGGCGATCAGCGCTTCCTCGGCGGTCTTGAGTGCGGCATCGTCGGTGGCGTTGGGCTGCAGGCCCTTGTAGAGCAGCGCCACGGAGATGGAATCCCGGGAGCTGTCATACATCAGGATCTGCTTTTTGTATTTCTCGTTCCACAATATGGACCAACTGTCCACCGGGTCGGAAACCATCTCGGTGTTGTAGATGATACCCACGGTGCCCCACATATAGGGTACGGAGAACTTGCCTTCGGGGTCGAAGGCCATCTTCTGGAACTGCGGGTCCACGTTCTGGAAGTTGGTCAGCTTGCTGCGGTCGATCTCAGCGAGCATGTCCTTTCTGGCCATGCGCTCTACCATATAGTCCGAGGGAACGATGACGTCATACTGGGAGGAACTGCCGGTAAGCTTGGCGTAAAGCTCCTCGTTGCTGGAGAACATCGAGTAGTTGACCTTGATACCGGTCTCCTTCTCGAAGTCCGCGATGACGTCCTCACCGATGTAGTCGCCCCAATTGTAGACGTTGAGCACCTTTTGGGGGCTGCCGCAGCCGGCCAGCGCGAACACCGGCAGCAGAACCAGCACGGCCAGGAGGAGGCAGAAGGATTTTTTCATTACACTAGACTCCTTTATGCTTTTCGCGTCCGATGCTGTGGCATCGTACGCGATTTAGACGACTTGTTCTTGTCGTGGATCACAGGTTCTCCGGGATGCCCTCTCGAGCCTTGTTGCTGGCCTGGGCGCGCTCGGTACGCCGGTTGACCAGCAGCAGCAGAGACAGCACCGTGGCGAACATCAGCGTCATCAGCGCGTACATGGAGGGGTTGATGCCGCGCCGGGCGGCGGAATAGATATAGATGGACAGATTCTGCACGCTGCTGGACGTAAAGAAGCTGATGACGAAGTCGTCGATGGACAGCGTGAAGGCCAGTATGAGCCCGGTGATCACGCCGGGCATGATCTGCGGCAGGATGACCCGGCGCAGCGCCATGCCCGGCGTGGCGCCAAGGTCCAGCGCGGCCTCGTAGACATTGCGGTCCATCTGGGTCAGCTTGGGCATCACCGAGAAGATCACATAGGGTATGTTGAAAACGACATGGGCCATCAGCATTGTCAGGAACCCCAGCTCCAGGCGCATGGCGATGAACAGGATCATCAGCGAAATGCCCGTCACGATATCCGGGTTGATGACCGGCAGGTAGGAGATGTTGAGCACCAGCGTGCGGATGCCCTTGCGCATGCCGTAAAGACCGATGGCCGCCAGCGTGCCGATGACCGTCGCGATGATCGAGGACAGCACTGCCACCAGCAGCGTCGTCGTAAGCGCCGAGAGGATCTCCGGATTGCGAAACAGCTGCTCGTACCACTTGAACGTGAACCCGCCCCACGTGGCGCGGCTCTTGGAGTTGCTGAAGCTGAACACCGTGAGCATCACGATGGGCGCGTACAGAAAGGCCAGCATCAAGCCAAGATAGGTGCCCTTGAAGAAGGAGAGCCAACGCTTCATATGAGCTGCCCCCTTTGCTGCTCGTTGCCGCCCAGGCGGTTCATCACCGCCATGGACAGCAGCATCAGCGCCATCATGATCACGCTGAGCGCCGAGCCGAAGCTCCAATCGGCGGTCTGCAGAAACTGCTGCTCTATGAGGTCGCCGAACAGCATGAACTGTGAGCCGCCCAGCAGCCGGGAGATCACGAACGTCGTGACCGCCGGCATGAACACCATCGTGATGCCGGAAATGACGCCGGGCAGGCTCAGCGGCAGGATCACCCGGCGGAACACCGCCACCGGGTTGGCGCCCAGGTCGCCGGCGGCTTCGATGAGCGAGCGGTCCATCTTGCGCAGCACCGTCATGATCGGCAGGATCATGAAGGGCAGGAAATTATATACCATGCCCAGCAGCACCGCGCCCGGCGTATACAGCAGCGTCATCTGCGCAAAGCCCAGCGCCTGCAGCGCCTTGTTTACCACGCCGGTGTTCTCCAGTATGCTCATCCACGCGTAGGTGCGCAGCAAAAAGTTCATCCACATGGGCAATATGAACAGCAGCGCCAGAACGCTGCCTTCGCGGCGTTTGGAAAGCAGATAGGCCGTGGGATAACCCAGCGCCAGGCAGATGGCCGTGCACAACACAGCCATCCACAGGCTGCGCAGCAGAATGCCGATGTACAGAGGGTCGAAAAATTTACGGAAGTGCTCCAGCGTGAAGCCGTCGGCGCTGCGGGTGGAGAAGTACAGCAGCAGCACCAGCGGCGCCACCGTGAACAGCGCCATCCATACGATATAGGGAGAGGCGTACCATTTGAGCTTCATGTCAGGCTCCCTTGCGCATGACGTGGATGTCCTCGGGCCGCACGATGAGGCCCACG
>JAEZSC010000179.1 GCA_023422005.1 Bacillota bacterium
GCAAGCTGCCCGAGGGCGACGTGGAGATCTCCGTGGAGGGCTCCACGGCCACCATCAGCGCCCGGGGCACCCGCACGCGCCTGCAGGCGCTGGACGGCTCGGAATTCCCGGCGCTGCCCAAGGTGGAACACGCGACCACGGTGATGCTGGGCTCCGACGTGCTCAAGCGGCTGATCCACCAGAGCGTGTTCGCCGCCGCGGTGGATGAATCCCGCCCGATTCTGACCGGCGTGCTGCTGGAGATAACCCCCGGACAGGTGCGCATGGTGGCGCTGGACGGCTACCGTTTGGCCGTCAGCAACGCGCCCTACACCGGCGAAGCCCAGGGCCTCAAAGCCGTGGTGCCGGCGGTCACGATGAGCCGCCTGGCCAGCCTGCTGGGCGAAGACGAGACTGTGGTGCTGGAGATCGGCCCCACGCATCTGGGCGTGACCCTCTCGGCCACCAAGCTGATCACGCGGCTGCTGGAAGGCGAGTTCCTGCGGTATGAGCAGATCATCCCCAACGAATGGCTGACCCGAATCAATGTCCGCCGGGATCTTCTCTCCACGGCGCTGGACCGCGCCAGCATGCTGGCCCGCGAGGGCCGCAGCAACCTGGTGCGCCTGCGCATGGGCGGGGAACTGCTGGTCGTAACCAGCAACAGCGAAGCCGGCGACATCTATGAGGAAGTACCGGTGTCCCACGAGGGCCGCGAGTTGGAGATCGCCTTCAACTCCCGCTTCCTTTCCGACGTGCTGCGCTACATGGACGCCGAGGAGCTCACGATGAACTTCACGACCAGCGTGAATTCCTGCGTGATCCGGCCGGTGAATTCCGACGCGTTCACGTATCTGGTGCTGCCGGTAAGAGCTTTGTCATAAGTCGCCGCCGACGCCGTTGCGTCGTCGGCGATTCAGACGACTTGTCATCGCTTTCGTTATCGCCCGCCGCGCATGTCGCCGGGCGATATCTTCATTCTGTGCCTCAAAATTTTTACAGGGACTTCCTATAATTAGTGAGGGAGATTCTTCGCTGCACTCAGAATGACAATACGGGGACGGTGGCAGACCGAATCACTCATTCAACACATACACATCCACTTCATCCTCTCGCGGCTCCTCAAACATCTCCAGACACTTCTCCAGCAGCCTCTCATCCACATAGTAGGCGCCGCTTTTGCCTTTCTCCACGTCCCGGTTTCTGGCCTCGATGTGGGCCTTCCACGCCTCGTTGGTGATGTCGATATAGTGCCACTCAAAGGGGATACCCCGCTCGCGGAAGAAGGACGAGGATTTGAGGCGGTCCGCGCGCTTCCACGCGGCCCCTTCCAGTATCACGTCCAGCCCGGCGGCGACGATCCTCGCGGCCATTTCATGCAGATAGCGCAACGCCCGGCCGGCAACCTCGTCATAGCGATCCCCCAAGGGTTCCGGGAACAGCTGAAGCATCAGGTCGTCTGAGGAAAGATGGATCGCAGGGTTCTTTTGCATCAGCTGTCGTGCATAGGTCGTCTTTCCGGCGCCGATTTTGCCGCACAGCAGGATGACCTTGGGCATACGCTTTTCCTCCGTGATATGGCTGTTGTGCTAGACGCATTAAGTGCATATTTCATGCAGACAGGAGATTTCGCGCCTGCGGGCGCGACCAAAGGGCTTTCCGGTCGCCCTTTGGAAACCTTCGGCACCCATCATTTATTTTTGCGAGCAACAACGCAAAAGCCTCTGCTCTACACCTGCTCTATGCGCAGCTCTTGCCTCTCGGCAATGACGACGCCTTCGGGGAAGGCCAGGCCTTCATCGATACGAAGGAAGGGCACCGGCTGAGCGCCGATGGACACCCGCAGCACACCGGCCAGCGCCGGCAGCTCCAGCTCTCGCAGGGGGAGCGCGCCGCCCTTGATACGCAAGCACACGCTGTCCGCCGTACTCTCATATTCGCCCCAGGCCTGCGCCACCGAGAAGAAGCATCGGAAGGGCCCCTCGACGACCGGCGCGAAGCGCAGCCACCCGCGGCCCATGTGCATGGCCATGCCGCTGAAGGCCGGCAGCAGCGCGAAGGACGCCATGCTGCGGGCGTAGTTGCTGCCGCACTCGATCTCGTTGAAGGGGTTGCGGTAGCGCCCGTCGTAACGTTCGCGGATGGCCCGCACCATCTGCACACCCTCGTCCACCATGCCTTCCTGCACCATGTGGCACGCGGCCTGATACTCGAAGCCGTGCATGGTCTCCTGGGCGTAGGGCGCCTGTATCACCGGGCGCTGCCGGCCCTCGGGGTAGCTGCATATCAATGTACCGGCCTCGCCATCCACGCAGAACAGCCGGCACGGGTTGAAGAAATCGGTGAAATCCGCTATGAAGTTGTAGCGATGGATGCTGCGCAGCGCCGAGCGCACCTTGCCGGGTTCGAAAATATCCCCCAGGCCGGCGATGTTGGCGTGCCACTGGCCCAGCACCTGGTCCACGGCGCAGCCCTCGCCGATCTGGTATTTAAGCTGGCCGTGCTCGGCGGACCAATAGGCGTCCTCGATGCCGCCGCCGATCAGCACGCTGCTGTCGTACCGGTCCAACACCGACTTGTCTCCCAGATCCACACGGTGGTAGAAGTATTCGCCGTTGAACAGGTTTTGGTCCACCCACGCGCGGCCGCGCTCAAAGATGTCCAGGTATTCCAGAAGCGCCTGCTGATCGCCCAGCTCCCGGGCCATCTCCGCGGCGGCCTTGAGCGCCGCCAGATACATGCCGGACAGCCACGAGTTGGGGCCGAAGAGCTCCATGTCCAGCGTATGGTGCTGCCGCCCGGTCAGCACGCCGGACTTCTCCGGGTCCCACAGGCAGCGGTTGGCCGGGCTCCACGCGTAGGCCAGCATGCGCTTGACCCGGGCCCAGTGGCCCTGCAGCCAGGCGCGGTCGCCGCACAGCAGATAGTCCCGCCACAGCTTCACAACGCCGCCGAAGTGCCCGTCGGCGCAGGGGAGGAAGTCCCAGTATTTACGGCCCGGCGGCAACTGCAGGCGGAAGTGCATGCCGCCGTCCTCATCCATGTTGTGCAAGAAATCCAGGTCGCGCATGGAACGCTCCAGATCCGGGAACAGGAAGCACAGCGCCTGGGCGTAATTCCACACGTGGGTGCAGGAGCCTTCGCAGCTGCCGGCAGCGGCGTGCAGGCCCTCCCAACCGTAGAAGGAGCCGTCGGGCAGACGCAGCGTCAGCGGCGACACCAGCGCCGACAGCGTGGACAGCGCCGCGTCCAGCACCGGCTCCGGCAGCGTGGACCCGGTCATAGAGTCCACGAAGGCGGCGGTTTTCTCCCGCAGGGCATCGCCATGGCGCAGGCAGTGGGCCAGCGCCGCCTGCACCGAAGGGTATTGAACGGCGTAATACTTGCGCCAGCGGTTGCTCAGGCCTTTCTGTTGGGCCTCCTCGGCGCTCATCGGGGACCAGTCGTTCTCCATATAAGGGACATACCAGCACAGCACGAACCGCGCGGTCCACGCTTCGCCGGGCTGTACGGTCTGGGTGATGGCGATCGTCGCGGTGTCGGCGGCGCGGGGGGAATCCTCATAGCGGCGGTTGCGCAGAGGGCCGGGGCGGTTCAAATCCTCCCAGAAGACGCTCAGGCCGTCGAACCAAGCGCCGCGGTACCAATACTCCTGATGGCTGACCTGCCCCTTGCCCTGCACGGCAGCGGCCAGGGAGCCGTGCCGCCGGTAGTCCCCGTCGTCGGCCGGGTTTTCCAGAACCATGGCCGGCACGCCTTGCACCGTTTCAAAGCGGTTCACCGCGCCGTCGGGGTCAAAGGGATTGGTGACCGAGAAGCACAGCGTGTAGTCCATCGCGCGGTCGGCGGTGTTGCGCACCTCCCAATCGAAGTAGGCCGCCGGCAGCGAGCTGTTGGCACTGTCCAGCGGTATGAAGGGGCTGAAGGCATTGAGAGTGGCCCGGGCGGGGAAGCCGGGATGCTCCATGGTCAACCGGGCCTGGGGCCACGCGGCTTCAAAAGCCATATCGGGGAAATGGGGCATGCCGCCCATGGTCTCCCGGAGCTGGCCGAAGCCATAGCCGGTGAACATGCCGCCGGCCTTGCCGCCCATACGGTCGCCGGGTTCGTCGCCGTGCAGCGCCCGCACCCACACGCGCCCGTCGGCGTCCTGGGCTTTCAGGGCAAAGTGGGTGAAGCCGTTGTTGCTGTTCTTGTTGGCCGCGCCGGATATCTCCCAATCCACCAGGCGCCCCGCGCCGTTGATGGACACGCACCCCGCGCCGATGCCGCCCAACGGCATGCGCAGCTCCCGCAACTGGTCCCCTGTGTACCGCTTCATAATAGGCTCTCCTTTATATGCAGGAGTTATTGCGCTAAGCGCATAAAGTGCTATGATAAGCA
>JAEZSC010000013.1 GCA_023422005.1 Bacillota bacterium
CAAGGCTGGCAAGCCCGCCGGGCAGCTGACGGTCTCCATTGGCCGCGACAGCCGCTTAAGCTCGCCGGATCTGCTGCGCGCCGCCGCCCAGGGCATGGCCGCTCAGGGCGTAGCCGTGCTGGATTGCGGCCTGTGTTCCACGCCGGCGATGTTTATGACCACGCTGCCGGAGCATCTGGATTGCGACGGCGCCGTCATGGTGACCGCAAGCCACCTGCCATGGAACCGTAATGGGCTGAAGTTTTTCACGAAGAACGGTGGCCTGGTGGGCGCCGACATCTCGGCGCTGCTGGCGGCGTGCGCCGCAGGCAATGATGGGAAAGTGCCCACACCTGGTACTGTGAGTTCTTTGGACTTCATGCCGCGCTACGCCGCCGCGCTGGTTGCCTCGGTTCGCCGGCATACCGGTGACGAGCGCCCGCTGCAAGGCCTCAAGGTCATCGTGGACGCCGGCAACGGCGTGGGTGGCTTCTTTGTGGATGCCGTGCTGCAGCCGCTGGGCGCGGACACCGCCGGCAGCCAGTTTCTGGAGCCCGACGGCCGCTTCCCCAACCACATCCCCAACCCCGAGGAGCCCGAGGCCATGGAGGCCATATCCCATGCGGTGCTCTCGAGCAAGGCCGATCTGGGCATCATCTTTGACACCGACTGCGACCGCGCCGCCGTGGTGGCCCCCGACGGCAGCGAGCTCAACCGCAACCGCCTGGTGGCGCTGATGAGCGCCATCGTGCTGGAGCGCAGCCCCGGCGGCACCATCGTGACCGACAGCATCACGTCCACCGGCCTGGCGGCCTTCATCGCCGCCCGCGGCGGCGTGCACCGGCGCTTCAAGCGCGGTTACAAGAACGTCATAGACGAGGCCATCCGCCTGGAGCGCCAGGGGGTCAGCGCCCCCATGGCCATAGAGACCTCCGGCCACTGCGCGCTGCGGGAGAACCACTTCCTGGACGATGGGGCTTATCTGGTTACCCAGGTGCTGGTCAAACTTTCAGCGCTGCACCGCCAGGGCAAGAAGCTGACCGACCTGATTGCCGATCTGGCGGAGCCGGTGGAGGCCGTGGAGCTTCGCTTCAAGCTCACGGTGCCCGACTTCAAGGCCCTGGGCAAGGCCGTGCTGGAGCGCGTAACCGCGGCGCAGGTGTCCGGCTGGCGCCCAGAGGCCGAAAACCATGAGGGCATCCGCATCAACAGCGAGGCGGGGAGGGGCTGGCTGCTGCTGCGCATGAGCCTGCACGACCCGGTGATGCCGCTGAACATCGAGAGCGATCACCCCGGCGGCGCGAAGATCATCGCGCAGGAGCTGGCTCCGCTGCTGCGCGGTATCGAGGGGCTGGATATCACGGCCATTGAGACGTACCTAAGCAAATGAACATAACGGAGGGACTTAGCTTGAACAAGACAGAAACCCTGTGCGTAAACGCAATCCGCGTACTGTCGGCCGAGGGCGTACAGAAGGCCAACAGCGGCCACCCCGGCCTGCCGCTGGGCGCGGCACCCATGGCTTGGGCATTGTGGGCGCGCCATATGCGCCACAACGGCGCCAACCCCCAGTGGCCCGATCGCGACCGCTTTGTGCTGAGCGCCGGCCACGGTTCCATGCTCATCTACTCGTTGCTGCACTTGTTCGGCTACGGCCTGACCGTGGACGACCTGAAGAACTTCCGCCAGCTGGGCAGCAAGACCCCCGGCCACCCCGAGTATGGACACACCATCGGCGTGGAGACCACCACCGGCCCGCTGGGCCAGGGCATCAGCAACGCCGTGGGCTTCGCCATCGCCGAGGCGCGGCTGGCCAACCAGTTCAATCGTGAAGGTTATCCGGTCGTGGACCACTACACCTACGCTTTGGTCGGCGACGGCTGCATGATGGAGGGCATCTCCAGTGAGGCCAGCTCGCTGGCCGGCACGCTGAAGCTGGGCAAGCTGATCGTACTGTATGACGACAACGACATCTCCATCGAGGGTAACACCGACATCGCCTTCCGCGAGGACGTGGGCCTGCGCTATCAGGCCTACGGCTGGCAGGTGCTCAAGGTGGATGATGGCAACGACGTAGAGGCCATCTCCGCGGCCATCGCCGCCGCCAAGGCCAACACGGAGCAACCGTCTCTGATCATCGTGAAGACCGAGATCGGCTTTGGCTGCCCGGCCAAGCAGGGCAAGGCTTCCGCCCACGGCGAGCCTCTGGGCGCCGACAACGTCAAGTGCACCAAGGAGAACCTGGGCTGGCCGGCGGACAAGGATTTCTATGTGCCCGACGAAGCTTATGCCCATCTGGCCGCCATCCGCGCACAGGGTCAGGCCGCCGAGGACAAGTGGAACGCCCTCTTCGCCGATTACCGAGCCAAGTTCCCGGATCTGGCCTCCCAGTGGGACCAGTGGTTCCACGGCGAATTGCCGGAAAACCTGCTGGACGACCCGGCCTTCATGGCCTTCGATAAGCCCGACGCCACGCGCAACTCCTCGGGCATCGCGCTCAACCGCCTGGCGGCCATCGTGCCCAACCTGATGGGCGGCTCCGCAGACCTGGCACCCTCCAACAAGACCGAGCTCAAGGGCAAGGGCGATTTCTCCGCTGAGGACCGCTCCGGCGCCAACATGCACTTCGGCGTGCGTGAGCACGCCATGGCAGCCATCGCCAACGGCATGGCGCTGCACGGGGGACTTCGCCCCTATGTAGCTACCTTCTTGATCTTTAGTGACTACCTCAAGCACACGATGCGCCTGAGCTCTCTTATGAACCTGCCCGTGGTTTACGTGCTGACCCACGATTCCATCGGCGTGGGTGAGGACGGCCCGACCCATCAGCCCGTCGAGCAACTGGCCTCCATCCGCAGCATCCCCGGTTTCACGCTGTTCCGCCCGGCGGACAGCCGCGAGACCGCCGCCGCTTGGGTGTATGGTCTGAGCGCCAACGGCCCCACGGCGCTGGCGCTGACCCGGCAGAACCTGCCGCTGTACGAGGGCACCGGCAAGGCCGCTCTCAAAGGCGCCTATGTGCTCAAGGAAGCCAGCAAGCCCACGCCGGACATCCTGCTGCTGGCCAGCGGCTCCGAGGTGGAACTGATCTACAAGGCCGCCGCCGTGCTGGAGGAGCAGGGCATCGCCGCCCGCGTGGTCAGCATGCCGTCCTGGGAAGTTTTCAACCGCCAGAGCGCCGAATACCGCGAGAGCGTGCTGCCCTCGTCGGTGCGCACCCGCCTGGCTGTGGAGGCCGCCAACGATTTCGGCTGGCACCGCTATATCGGCCTGGATGGCGACATCCTGTGCATGCAGGGCTTCGGCGCCAGCGGCCCGGCCAATCAGGTGTTCGAGCATTTCGGTTTCAATGTGGATAACGTTGTGGCCAAGGCCAAGAAGCTGCTCAACAAGTAATCAGGATATAAAGCAGAGGCGGCGTCCGGGTTCGGTCGCCGCCTTTTATATCAAAAGTCAACACTTTAGGCTTCCCCTGGAGGGGAAGCTGTCGCCGCAGGCGACTGATGAGGTGTAGACCGTGCGGGCGCTGGACACCTCATCCGGCGCTGCGCGCCACCTTCCCCTGAAGGGGAAGGCATGGTTGTACTCCTTTTTATCAACGCCTCTGCAACCTTGCCGCAAACGCATCCAGCAACTGCTTGAGGAACTTCCTGCCCGTTTCGTCGATAAACCGGCCTTCCTGGTCAAACTTGTTCTGCGCGAAGCTGACCAGCACCTCCGGCAGGCCTACGATGTCCATCTTGAGCATATAGAGAATGGAGCGCATCGCCTGCTGGGCCCGGGCGGTGCCTACAGGGCCGTTGGATGCCCCGAAGAGAGTGACGGGTTTGCCGGTCAGCGGCGCGCCAAAGGCCGAGCGGGAGGCCCAGTCCAGCGCGTTTTTGAGCACGCCGCTGACGGAGTGGTTGTATTCCGGCGTGGCGATCAAAAAGCCTTCAGCCGCCCGGCATTGCTCCACGAATGTCTGAACCGCCGGTGGCGGAGCGCTCACCATGTCGTCGTTATAGAGCGGCAGGGCGGCCAAGTCCGCAATGGTTACCTCATAGCCGTCGCCGAGGGTAGATATGGCGTGGTGCAGCAGCATACGGTTGTAGGAGCCTGCGCGCAGGCTGCCGCACATGGCCAGCACCTTGATGGGTTCCGTCATAGATAACACCGCCTTTCCGACTGGAATCGGTAGAATCCTAGCACACAAAGCCCGCGGGGGCAAGGGAGTAGGGCGGGAAGTCTGTGTCTGTTTTAGTCCTTTGCGTCGCGGGAGTTTCCCGGTATAATAGGAGAATAGAGAGAACAGGAGTTGAAAATGGACTTTGACAGCATTTTAGACGAGCTGCTGGCAGGCTGCGACATGCGCAGCGAGCTGGACCGCCGCCGCACCTTTCTCAAATGCGTGGAATATGCCGACCTGAACATCGACGCTGATCATTACAACGACTTCCTGCTGCACGCCGCCGAGAAGCTCGGGCAATCCAAGCTGATGCGGGAGGCTCTTTCGCTGGCGGTACGCACCACGGGAAACGAGAAGCTGCATCTGCGCTTCGACGAGGCCGAGGGCATACAGCTCATCGGCAACCAATCGGGGCTCATGTATTTGAGCCGCCTGCTCAAAAACCTTTCGCAGGCGCGCTCCGCCGGCGAGCACGTGACGCTGAACTACGGTGAGCGGCCGCTGATCGGCGAGAGTTATCCCGTGGCCGCCTATCTAGAGGACGACGCCTACTTCTCCGATCTGGACATGCTGCTGCCCGACGGTGATCTGGTGGAGCAGCTGATCCCCCGGCGGGATATCAATCCCAATGAGATCGCCGGCTTCTTCATCATCGATTTCGCGCCGGAGGAATGCGGCCTTGCCGCCAATGTCGTCTACCCCGTGGCCGGCTGGGAGAAATATGTGCCGGGCATGCTGGTGTGGCGCAAGGAGCTGCGGGCCGAGCTCTCGCGGGTGCTGGTGCTGCGCTTTTTGGCCGCCGACGGTGAGGAGAGCCGCCTGGCTGTGGATCTGGACGATCCGGACATCGGCTTTATCACGCTCAGCGACATCAAGCGCCTGCTCAAAGCGCGGGTGTGATGCGGGCCGTCGGCTCATTCTACTATCGTATTCATTACTGACGGAGGATAAACGATATGAAACCGGATTTCAGCGTGGCCGGCAAGGTGTTCGTGATCACCGGCGGCTCGGGCATCCTGTGCGCCGAGATGGCCCGGGAGCTGAGCGAGCTGGGCGCGGCCATCGCCATACTCAACCGCACCGCGGCCAAAGCCGAGGCGCTGGCCCAGGAGCTGAGCGATAAGGGCGGTGACGCCATCGGGCTGCCCTGCGACGTGACCGACCGGGATTCTCTCGTGAAGGCGCGGGATGCCGTCATGGCTCGCTGGGGCCGCGTGGACGTGCTCATCAACGGCGCCGGCGGCAACCGGCCGGAAGCCACCACATCCGCCGAGCGCTCGTTCTTCCAGCTTTCCGAGGCTGCGCTGCGCGAGGTGTTCGACTTGAACCTGCTGGGCACCGTGCTGCCCAGCCAGATCTTCGGCGAACCCATGGCGGCCCAGGGCAAGGGCTGCATCCTCAACGTCGCCTCCATGGGCGGCATCCGTCCGCTAACCAACGTGGCCGGTTATGGCGCGGCCAAGGCTGCCGTCGTCAACTTCACCCAGTGGCTGGCCAGCTGGTTCTGCCTCAACGTCAGCAAGCACATCCGCGTAAACGCCATCGCGCCGGGCTTCCTGCTGACCGACCAGAACCGCTATCTGCTGACCGACCGCAACACCGGCGAGCCTACGGCGCGGGGCAGGCATATCCTGGCTCAGACGCCGATGAACCGCTACGGACGCCCGGAGGAGCTCGTGGGCGCGGTGGTTTACCTGTGCAGCGACGCCGCCAGCTTCGTGACCGGCTCGGTGCTCACGGTGGACGGCGGATTCTCGACCTATT
>JAEZSC010000023.1 GCA_023422005.1 Bacillota bacterium
AGCGCATCCCCGCGGGGCGCTACACCAACCCCGAGGAGGTCGGCGCGGCGGCGGTGTTCCTGTGCTCCGAAGCCGCGGCGTCCATCACCGGCACGGTGCTGACCATCGACGGCGGCGCGCTGCTGCCTGTGCTGACCGACAATGAATATGCATGAGACTCCCGTGCGTTATGAACGAGCAAAGGAGCATCCATGGAAAAGGGTAAAATTATCATTCTGAACGGCGTTTCCAGCGCTGGCAAAACAAGCTTATCAAGAGCCATACAGAGAAAGCTGCCGGAACCCTATTTCTGGCTTTCAAACGACAGCTTCTGCGACATGGTTCCGGAAACATTCTGGGATACCGATCAACCGGAAGCGGAATATCAAGCCTTGTCCTTATTGGGTAAGACGGTCAAACTGTTCTCGGACAATGGCAAGAATGTCATCGTGGATACGGTTATGATAACCGAACAAAAACACGACCTGTTTAAAGAGTACGTTGACTTGCTGTGGGGATACCCGGTAAGCTTTGTTCATGTGACTTGCCCGCTTCACGAGCTCCAGCACCGGGAGAGGGAGCGCGGCGACCGTTCAATCGGTCAGGCCGAGGGGCAATTAACGATGCTGAATCCGCAGGATGGGTATGACCTTACCGTTGACACCCACGAAAATTCCATTGATCAGTGTGCCGATCAGGTGATCGACTTTATGAGCAGCCTGTCAAATCATAAAACGCTGAACCGAACATTCATTTGAGCCGGTACCGAAAAATATGGCAGAACCTTCGCTTAAAACGTCTTCTACTGATCCCGGAAGAATGATATAATACCTACGATGCTTACATGTAAAAACTTTTGCCACCGCCAAACGGCTGTGGCAAGACCATGCACAAGGAGGCACCCATGAAGATCGGTTCCGTCGCCTGGGGCTGGACCCCCACACCCGAAGACATGCCCACGCCCGGCAGCCTGCAGCTCATCGCCGATGAGGTCAAGGCCCTGGGTTTTGACATCGTGGATTATCTGACCACGCCAGAGTCTCTGGAGGGCTTCTTTACCGAGGAAGTCAGCCGCGCCATCGGCGAACACGCCCGCGCCATCGGCCTTATGACCGGCGGCCTGGTGTTCCAGAGCGGCGAATGGAACAACCCCTGCACCGACGCCCAGGCCCGCCAGTTGGATCTGTTCCGCAAGTGCGCGCTGACCGCGAAGGCCATGGGCTGCGGCACCATTTCCTGCATCATCCCCGGCCCCTTCGGCGCCCAGCCCAACCGCGCCGGCTCCCCTTCGGAGAAGCTCGCCTCCAACCTGCCCGCCGACTACAGCTGGGACAAGGACTGGAACCTCTTCACGTCCATGATCGCCAAGGCCTGCGACATCGCTGCTGAATACGGCCTGCGCATCGCCATGGAGTGCTTCCCCGGCTCGCTGTGCTCCACGCCCCACGCCATGCTCAAGCTGCTGGAGGACGCCAACCGCCCCAACCTGGGCATACAGCTGGACACCGCCCACCTGATGAACCAGCACATCGACGTGGAGACCGCCATCTATATGCTGGGCAAGGACCGCATCTTCAACGTGCACGCCAAGGACAGCGACGGCCTGACCCGCGGCAACCTGCCCTGCGGCGTGGGCCTGGTGGATTACACGGCGGTGCTTAAAGCGCTGCGCAACATCGGCTACACGGGCAACGTGTCCGTGGAGGTGGAGTTCACCGACAACCCCCGCCGCTACATGCGCCAGGCGCTGGAGCACCTGAAGCTGTGCATGGACGGTAAATTCTAATTAGAACAAGTTAAACAACAAAGGGGGCCGTCTGGCCCCCTTTGTTCGTATGGCTGAATGAATCGCAGGCTGTTACCTGACCGTGATGGAGATCTGTCCGTCCTTGGCCTCGGCCATCAGCGTTACCTTGATCTGCCCCGGCTCAAACCCCTCCAGCGTGAAGCGCTGCACTCCGCCGGTCAGCTCGTGCATCTCGTTGCGTTCCCCTGCGGGGTCGGAGACAATAAGATGCAGCGATCCGCTGGCCTTCTGGCTGTTCACGACCAACTGCTGGCCCTGCGCAAAGCTGAGCTCCGCGTTGTGCTGGCCGGCCAGCACGGCGAAGCGAATGCTCCACTCGTTGTTAAACTTGTTTTCGATGACGCCGATGGAGAGGTTCTCATCCTGCATGGATTCAGCGACACGCTCGATGATCCCCTTGGGTGCGGACACGTTCTCATCTGCGACATACTCTCGGAACTCGCGTACGGATCCCGTTTGGCCGAAGTAAAGCAGCGGGGCCAGGACGGCGGAGGCCAGTATGGCCATCCCCAGCAGCACGGTCAACCCCAGGCACACGATGAAGCCGATCAGCGGCCCGCGGTGGCCGCCCTTGGCGATGGGCCGGGGCGCGCGGCCGGCGTCCACACCTTCGCCCCGGGCGGCGGCGCCGCACTTGGGGCAGAACTGGTCGTTGGCCGAAAGCCCTCCGCCGCAGTTGGCGCACAGCGCCGTGGATTGGTTGCGGCCCACGGCCAGATAGATGATAAGGCCGATGAGGCTGGGGGCCAGCAGCACCACCAACACCCACATCACGGCGTTCAGGCCCCGGGCTCGGGCGTCGCGATAGGTCCACACGCCCAGAAAGGCCATGGCCGCAAAGGACAGCAGTATGATGAAGAGCGTGGGCAGCAAAATCAATATTGAATTCATAACGATATCCTTTCTTGGCGCACAGTCATTAATTTGGCGCTGAAGATGGCCAGAAGCCATGTGCTGGCGCAAAACACACCGCCCATGGCCTGGACGATCTGCTTCCACGGCGGGTTGGGGAACAGAACCGTCAGCGCGAACACGAGCGCCGCCGTCATGGCTGTGCCGGCCAGCGCCGCCAGCAGCGGCAGCGCGCCGGGGCGGCTGGTCTGTTTGGCGCGCATCTGCCGGCGCAGCTGCGCGATCATCGCCGTGTCCGGCCGGGCCTGGGTAGCCAGCGCCGAATGCAGCAGGCTGTGCATCTCGTCAGGTGGAGCCGAAGACGGTCTGCGATTCATAGCCGTTCTCCTCCAATCTTTGCTTAAGCAGCGTGCGGGCCCGGTGCAGGCGGCTCTTGACCGAACCCTGGGGGATGTGAAGGATGACTGCGATCTCACCGACCGACAGCTCCTCGCCATAAAAGAGCACGACCGGCAGCCGCAGCCGGTCCGGCAGGCCGTCGATGGCCCGGAGGGTGAGGGCCCGCAGCTCGTCGCGCGCCACGCCATCCTCCAGCCGTTGGGGGTCCGGAGCGTCCGCTCCGGCGCGGCAGACGTCCAGCGGTTGGGTGGGGACGATGCGCTGCCGGCGGGAGAGCAGGCCCCGCCGGCGCTGGGCCGTTCGCGCGGCGATGGAGAACAGGAAGGCCTTGGGGTTGGCGCCTGGATCGATGCGATCGCACAGCTCCGTAGCCCGCAGGAAGGTCTGCTGGAACAGGTCTTCGGCCTCCTGGCGGCAGCCGCACAGGCGAAGGCAAAAGCGGTACACCGCCGTGCCGTGGGCGTCCACCAGAGCATCCATGTCCTGCACCTGCATCCGCATCACCTCCTTCGCTTTGTTATCTCCGCGAAAACGGGAATGGTTCATCCGATGGGACAAGTTTATCACAAAGATAGAGCGATATGTCTTGGACTCGTGGCTGTGACCGTGGATGCCGCTGCGAGCGGCACGCTACATACGATATACAAAAGATGGGGCCGAAGGTTTCCAAAGGGCGATCGGAAAGCCCTTTGGTCGCGCCCGTAGGCGCGAATACTCCTTGCGTATGTTCCACTTTCCCCATAAAAAAAGGGAGCCCTGCGGCTCCCTCATCAAATCACCCGGTTCCTTACTTCCAATCCGGCTTTACATAATCCACCCGGTCCATGAAGTAGTTCTCCACCCGCTCCACGATGGGCCCGTCTGCGTGGGAAGCTGCGAAGGCGTTCTGCCAGTCGGGGTCCGCCCCGAAGGCTGCGAAGGCCGCGTCGCGCTGGGCGCGGTCGGCAAAGGCGCACACATAATACAGCCTCTCGCCGCCGTCGGCGTCGGTCCAGAAATCGCACACGTGGATGCCGTGACGGCGGAACAGCCCCATGGTGACCTCGGAGAACCGCTTGTGGATGGCGGCCATCCGGCCAGGATGCATGTGGTAGATGCGCAGTTCGTACAGCATATCAAACCTCCCGTTTTCCGCCCTATGAGGCGGTCGTTTCCAGTTGGTCGCAAGGCCCTGCCTGCGAAGCCGCCAGCAGGCGCACATCGCGCCCCGGGCGCAGGCCGGCCTGCAACAGAATGTGCTCCACGGTGCCCAGCGCCCGCTCCGGCGTGTTGTTCTCCTCGCTTAGGTGCATCAGCGCCACCTGGCGCGCGCCGGCGTTCACCAGCTCGCACAGCGCCTGGCCGCAGGCGTCGTTGCTCAGGTGCCCCCGGCGGCCGTGGATGCGGCGCTTGAGGTACTCTGGATACCCGCCGTACAGCAGCATCTGCTCGTCGTAGTTGCTCTCCAACAGCAGCATCTGGCAGCCGCACAGCCGCTGCAGCAGCGTCCGGGGCATGTACCCCAGGTCTGTGACGACGGCGCCGCGTACGCCGCCGTGATAAAAACCGAAGCCCAACGAGCGCACGGCGTCGTGGGGCTTGTCGTAAGTCTCTATATTGAGGCCGCGGATGCAGAAATCACTGCCGGAATCCACGACCACGCGCTGCTGGGCGCCTACCCGGAGCAGCTTGGGAGACATCTCCCGCCACGTTTCGGCGTTGGCGAAAATCTTCACGCCGTGCTTGGCGGCGAAGATGTTGAGGCCGTTGATGTGGTCGCTGTGTTCGTGGCTTATGAGGATGCCGTCCAGCCGGTCGGCCGCGCAGCCCATCTCCTTGAGCGCACACTCCAGGCGCGATGCGGATACGCCGGCATCCACGACCAGGCGCACGTCGCCGGCCTGCACATAGGCGGCGTTGCCCTTGCTGCCGGAAAACAGCGGGCGCATCAATAGGCTCAAGCCACATCCTCCGTACTCGTCATTGTGTACCATTATAGCTTGGCAGTGGGGCCGGCGCAACATGTTGTGGTTGGTCCGCCGCACAACCAAAGGCAAAAAGCGACAAAAACCGATTGCCTTCGCCCAAATGATGTGGTAAAATCTAAAAAATTGCGTTGTGCCCATGGGCGCGGCGAACAGGGATACGGAAACGGGAGAGCCACAGCTCATGCGTCTTAAGCGATGCTCCGTCTCCTTTTTTTTGGGCCAAAACGCTTTTATGCGTTCCTTGCACCTCCCAACACATTATGGAAAGGAGCATCCCCATGAGCCCCCAGAAGATCATACACGGCTACCTGCCCGAAGAGAAGCCGCCAATTGGCCGCTTGCTGCTGTTCGCGCTGCAGCAGATTCTGGTCATGTTCCCCGCCACGGTGCTGGTCGCGCTGCTGACCGGCTTCCACGTCTCCACGACGATCTTCGCCAGCGGCCTGGCCACCCTGTGCTTCCTGTTCGTGACCCGCGGCAAGATCCCGCTGTATTACGGCTCCAGCTTCTCCTATATCGCCGCCATCGTTGGCATCACCGGCGCCAAATTCGGCGTGACCGCTCCTGACGCGCTGATCTCCCAGGCGCAATTCGGCATCATAGCATCCGGCCTTGTATCCATCGTGGCCGGCCTCATCGTCAGCCGCTTCGGGCTGGACAAGATCGAAAAGGTGCTGCCCCCGTCCATCACCGGCAGCATCGCGCTGGTCATCGGCATCTCCCTGGCCGGCACCGCCATGAGCCAGGCTGCCGGCTTCGACGCCGCCACGGGCGCTGCCAGCAATTCATCGTGGATCGTTGCGCTGGTCACGCTGCTGGCCACAATCCTCTTCTCGGTGTATCTGCGCGGCCTGTGGAGCCAGCTGCCCATTCTGCTGGGCATCCTCGTGGGCTATGTGGTCAGCATTCCGCTGGGTCTGATCGACTTCGCCAAGATTACCCAGAGCAACCTGCTGCAGGTGCCGCACTTCACGTTGCCCCAGGTCAGCTGGCCGGCGGTGCTGGCCATCATGCCCATCGCCATCGCGACAATCCCCGAATCCACGGCGCACCTGTTCCAGTTGGATATCTACGTCAACGATCTGGCTGATCGCAAGGGCAAGCCCCGCCGCGACATCGCCGGCCGCCTGGGCAGCAACCTGATCGGCGATGGCATCGGCGACATCGTGTCCTCGCTGTTCGGCGGCCCCGCCGGCACCAACTACGGCGAGAACATCTCCACCATGGCCATCACGAAGAACTTCTCCGTGTGGGTGCTGGGCGCGGCGGCCATCCTGACGATGATCATCTCCTTCATCGGCCCGCTGTCCGCGGCGGTGGGCTCCATCCCCTCGGCGGTCATCAACGGCGCGTGCATCTATCTGTTCGGCGTCATCGCCGCCCAGGGCGTGGCCATCATGATCAACCGCAAGGTGGATCTGTTCAACGCCAAGAACCTGGCCGTCATCGCCACGGTGCTGATCATCGGTCTGGGCGGCACCTATGCCTTCCCCGGCGGCATGATCCCGATGTTTGGCATTCAGGCCCCCGCCATCGCCACGGCCTCGCTGTTCGGCATCCTGCTGAACCTGGTGCTGAGCATCGGCAAGACCGAGCAGAAGGTGGAATAAAACTGTTCGCCTGCGGCGCTGTTGCGCCTTGGCGATTCAGACGGCTTTCATTTGTGTCATATTTCGCCCCGGCGATAACCGTCGCCGGGGCTTCTCTTATCTTATAATCCCATGCGATTTTTAGGAGCGACGGATCGCCTGTTGGCGGGTTTTGCATGTGCCTCGATCTGGATGTCCGTTGCCTTGGTCGGATGAACCGACCGGCGGCAACAGGCTATTGGAAACCTGCGGCCCAAAATCCATTTGGCCGGCAGGGACACAGGCCGGCGGCGGCGAATACAGCGAATACACTTTGGGTTTACGGTTTGGAGGGAGAATATGATCAGCACATCGGACAGGCACATCCTGCGGGAGCTGGCCAAGCGGCACAAGGATTTGGCTGCCCACGAGGCCAACGCAGAACGGGTTCGCCGCATCCGCCGCATCAACGGCCTTGTGCCCCAGCGGCCCATCGTGTGGATCGATGAGATCCCGTGGCACGAAATGGACATCGACGGCGAGCTGCGGCTGCGCTGCGAGGGCGAGCAGGCCCGGCGCGTGGAGGAATACTTCCGCCGCGTGCAGTTCCGCTGGAAGCACTTTCAGGCGGATATGGTCGTGGAAGATACGTTCTATGTCCCCAAAAGCTATCACACCAGCGACACCGGCGTGCACATCCGCGAGACCACGCTGGCCACCGACGGCCAAAACCACATCGTGTCCCACCGTTATGAGGATCAGCTGGACACCGATGACAAGGTGGACGCGCTGCGCCTGCCGGTCATCACCGCCCGGCCGGAGGTGGACTGGGAAAATCTGGCGGCGGCTCAGGATCTGTTTGACGGCATTCTGCCGGTGCGGCTGCGCGGCCATGGCATCTACTATGCGCCGTGGGATGTGATCAGCACGCTGCGCGGCGTGGAACCCGTGCTCATCGATATGATGGAGCGTCCGGAGTTCCTGCACAGGACCATCGAGAAATTCACACAGATGGGCCTGGCCCAATACGAGCAGATGGAACAGCAGGGTTTGCTGGATTACAACATTGCCTCGCTGCACTGCACGCCGCCCTATGTGGACGATCTGCCGGCCAGGGATTACGACGGCGGCAACGTGCGCCTAAAGGACGTGTGGTTCCGGGGCATGGCGCAGATGTTCACGACCATTTCACCGGCGATGCATGAGGAGTTCGACCTGCAATACATGCGCTGGCTCATGGACAAGTGCGGCCTGAGCTACTACGGCTGCTGCGAACCGCTGGACAAGCTGATCGGCCGGCTCAAGAAGATCCCCAACATGCGCAAGATCGGCGTGAGCCCCTGGGCGGATGTGCGCTCCAGCGCCCAGCAGATCGCCGGTGACTATGTCTTCGCCCATAAGCCCAACCCGGCGTTTGTCGTGGGAGATTTCGATGCCGAAGTCGTCCGCCGGGAGATTCGCGAGACGGTGGAAGCGTGCATGGGCAACGGCTGCCCCTATGAATTCGTGCTCAAGGACATCAGCACGGTTTCCTACAAGCCCCATAACCTGATTCAATGGACCAAAACGGTCATGAATACGCTGGACGAATACTACAACTGAGCGGTGAATGCGCCCGCCCGGCAGCAGCGTAACCGCTGCTGAGCGGGCGGGTTTTTGATTTCCTCGATGTGTCATATTCATCAGTCTGCAGAATATCTATGTCTTAAGCATATTCCTTGTGATATTTTCCGTTGCGTGGATGAACAGGGTTCTGTATAATATAATAGAAATATTAGGTATTTGGTCGAAATCATCCGTTCATCCCATCGATAACAGGAGGAAGCATTATGAAGTACTGCTCCAAGTGCGGCAGCGCCAACCCCGAAGACGCGGTATTCTGCGCCCAGTGCGGCACATCCATGGCCCAGGCACCCCAGGCGCCGGAAGCTCCTCAGCCCGCCCCCGCGCCCGAGGCTCCCGCCCCCACGGAAAGCGTGTACAACACCAACGCCGGCTCCTACTTCACCGACAACGCCGCCCAGCCGCAGCCCGCTCAGAGCGGCTCGGTGTACAGCGCCGCTCCCGCCGCCGCTCCGGCCAAGAACCCCAACACCCTGTGGCTGATCCTCAACATCGTGGCCACGCTGTGCTGCTGCCTGCCGGCGGGTGTGGCGGGCATCGTCTTTGCCGCGCTGGGCACCGGCAGCTTCAACAAGGGCGACTATGCCGACAGCGACAAGAAGGCCAACATCGCCAAGATCCTGTTCATCGTGGGCGCTGCGGTTGGTCTGATCCTCAACATCGTGCTGCTGGCAACCGGTTTCTTCAGCGCCATCGCCAACGGCGACTTTGGCGGCTACGGCTATTGATAAGCTGATATCAAACCGTGTCCAGGCTTGAACCCAGAAAAAAAAGAATGATCTTCTTCATGCTCGCGGCTGCCCTGGTGGCGGCCGCGGGCTTGTGGTATTTGTACCAAGCACAGCCGGGCAAAACGCTGCTGCTGCCGTGCGTGTTCTACGAGTTCACGGGGCTGTACTGCACCGGCTGCGGCGTCACACGGGCGCTGTGGCATCTGCTGCACGGCCACCTTTACGCGGCGCTGCGCATGAACCCCCTTGCGGTGGTAAGCCTGCCGCTGCTGCTGTGGTTCGTGCTCTGGTGCATAAAGCGCGTGTGGCAGGGCCGGCCGCTGCCCAGCATTCCCTCCTGGGCGCCCTGGGCGGCGCTGGTCCTGGTCGTGGCCTACACCGTGGCCCGCAACCTGCCGTGGGAGCCGTTCTCTTGGCTTGCCCCAACATCCATAGAGTGGGTCCGGCAGCCCTGAACGCCGCCTCTTGATGCCGCGACGGGCACGAGCTTGAGCAACAGGAGGAAAGCCATGAAACCCTGCTCCCAATGTGGTAAAGCCAACGCTGAAGATGCGCTGTTCTGCATCCAATGCGGCACACCCATGGTCCAGGCTCCCCAGGGAGCGGCTGGCTCGCCTCCCGCCGAGGGCACATGCAACGCCAAGCCTGGCGATTCCATCACCAATGCCGATACAAGTGCCCGGAGTGGCTTGGGCTATACCGACGCCGATAATCCCAACACGGTATGGCTGATCCTCAACATTGTGGCGACGCTGCTGTGTTGCTTCGTGCCGGGGAGCATCGCTGGCATTGTGTTTGCCGCCATGGGTAGCGCCAGCTTTAAAAAAGGCGACTATGAGAAAAGCTTTAAGAGAGCCAAGATTGCCAAGATTCTGTTCATTGTGAGCATTGTCGCCGCATGGATATTCATCATCATCGCCCTTCTCTCCGGCAGGCTGACCACCTACATCGCCAACCGGCTTTGAGCAGTGCCACAACCTGCCATTAAAGCAGGTCTGGCAACCGTAACGCACACAGGGGAGGGAGACCATGACGCAGGAACAGCTGCTGGAAGTCTTTCGCCCGCTGCGGGCGGTGCTCAAGAGGTATGAAGGCCCGTTGGTCGCCCGGCTGGACCTGGAGAGCCGCTACGATCTATGGTCGGAAAAGCCAATGATCGTGATGGGCAAGGCGCGCAAGGAGATGTTCTTCGCCGGCGCCATCATACAGAGCAACTATGTGGGCTTCTACTACATGCCGGTGGTCACCAGCGAAGAGGCGACGGCATTCTTCCCGCCGGAGCTTCTGCGGCTGCGCAAGGGAAAGTCCTGCTTCCATCTGAGAAAGTGGACGCCGGAACTGGAGGCTCAGATCGCCGCCGTGCTGGACAAGGGCTACAAGCTTTATCAGGATAACGGATGGATATAGCGGAACCTGCTTTTCACTAACCGATGCGGAGCATTCGTCCTGGAGAATACAATGCTTGAGTTGATCCCTCGTGAGAAGTCGTATGCAAACGGATACAAAGAGTATTGTCAAGAGTTTTACGATAACCATATCTTTACGTTCCGGCCAACCAATCCGGAGACCATCGATGATAACTGGTTTGAACGGACTGCCGAATGGTACGCAAGAAAGGAACATGGCCTTGTTCCCGGCTATGCGAGAAGCTACCATTATTGGGCTGTTGACAAGGATAGATTTATAGGGGAATTCCAATTGCGCCCGGATTTGGACGATGACCTGCTGGTTGGCATTGGCAGCATTGGGTACTCTGTCCGGCTAACGGAGTGGGGCAAAGGGTATGGAAAAGAGATCCTGAAACAAGGTCTTGAGATCGCAAGGGGCCTTGGGGTAGAAAAGGTATTGCTTAACATCAACGATGACAACACCGCATCGATCCATGTATGTGAAACCAATGGCGGCATATTGATGGATAAAGTTATGCTGGAATCAGAGGACGAGGGGAAACACCTTGTCCGCAGATATTGGATCCTGTTGTGATGCCGGCCAGCCCGAAAGTGAACGATCGCCCGGTGACGTTATCGCCGGGCGATTGCGTTGTGTGAATACAAGCCTTCTGATTATACGACGCTCAGGCTACATCTTTGTTGAGACAAACAAGCCGGTTTCCTTTGGGATACGGATGGCTCCTTCCCGTTGCCGGATGCTCTCAAAATATTCATAGAGCCCGTGCAAATCCCTTTCCGTATAGCTGGACATCGTAACGGTGGATTTCAGCCAGTCAACCAAATCCTGCGCTTCCGTTACGGCAAGAGCATCTTCATAATCGAACCGCTGGACGCTGCCGAAAAACTTGCCTAAGAGCTCCATGCCATTTTGCAGGCTGAACGTGTAATCCTTTGTAAAAGCGCTGATTGCCGGGTTCACCTTCTGAAACGCGCTCCGCAAAAAGGGACGCATGCCCCCGTTTCCATTGGTGGCGGAATAAAACTTGCCGTTTGGTTTCAGGATTCTCTTTACTTGCGAAAGCGCCGCATCCAGATCCGGTATATGATAGAGCATGTAATTGGCGATCACAACGTCAAAGCAATTGTCCGGAAACGGTATGTTCTGAATATCGATTTTGGCTGCCAGCACGTTTGCGTTTTCCTGGTACCGCTCCCAAACAATCCGAACCATGCCCTCAGAAAAATCAGACAGAACCAATGTACAGTCCGCGGGGAGATTTGCAATGCGGTTCTCCCATTGGGTGCCGTTCCCGCATCCAAGCTCCAAAATCCGGTATCCATTTCGGAACTCGTACTTCTCGAAAAGCCATGGCATTAAGCCCTGTTTGTTTGTGCTGTATTTCGCATGAAACCCGATTCTGACCGACAGATTGCTGTCATCCTTGTACTGTTCCTTAACACTCTCGGGCTTGTTCATCGCCCTGATCATGCCGCTTCGGTCCGTGGAAGACATCATGGATTGCTCCTCGACGAATGACATAAGCCATCAAAAATTTATATCTATACTAGCATAGACGGCAACGGATGGGTAGCGCTCTCGCAAAAAATCGTCCGAAAAAAACTCTTTACTTTGACGTCGCGTCGCGGTTTATGCTGGACGCATCAAAACAAGGAGGGATTTCCATGGAGGTCTTTGAAGGCTTGACCTTTGAAAGAGTGACGCAGGACGACGTTGGCACCCTGACGGAGATCATGAAACGGGCCTTTGACGAGGACAGCCGGCGCCACCTTGGGCAGCCCAGCGGCGGCCCGCCCGGATACGACGACGGTTCGTTCATCCGCCGGTGGTTCTTCCACCCGGGGGCCCACGGTTACAAGGTCATGCGGGAGGACGGCACGGTCGTCGGTGCGGTCAACCTGTTCATCCGTGACAGCCACATCAACAACCTGGGGTGCATGTTCGTGGATACGCTGTGCCAGGACAAGGGCGTCGGCACGAAGATCTGGCGGTTCGCCGAGTACAAATATCCCGAAACGAAGAAGTGGTGCACGGAAACGCCGGGCTTCTCCAAGCGCAACCACAACTTCTATGTGAACAAGTGCGGCTTCCATGTGGTCCGCATCGAAAACCCGAAGGACACATACGAGGAAAGCTATATCCTGGAAAAGGTTATGTGATCGCTGTCGCCTGCGGCGCTGTTGCGCCTTGGCTATTCGGAGGACTTGTGCTCGTTGCTAGTTTATCGCCCGACGATAACCGTCATCGGGCGATATCTTAACTTTCATACTCATATCGTTTTCATAAGAGACGATTTACGCCTGCGGGCGGGTTTTTCAACGGCATTTTCCTGACTTGCGTTTCCTCCTGCCGAATGAATCGTCAGTCGGCTCTGACTTTTGCCTTTCTCTCTGGGTTTGTCTAAAACCAACAGGACGCGGCCATCTGGCCGCGTCCTGTTGGTACTCGTATGAATCTTAGTAGTTGGCGGAACGAACCTCGAAGTAGGCCTGGGGATGGGCGCACACCGGGCAGGTCTTGGGCGCCTCATTGCCCACGTGCACATGGCCGCAGTTGCGGCACACCCACACGGTCTCGGTTTCCTTGGCAAAGGCCTTTCCCTCGCGCAGGTTGGCCAGCAGCTTTAGATAGCGCTCCTCGTGGTGTTTCTCGATGGCGGCCACGCCCTCGAGCATCTTGGCGATGGCCTCGAAGCCCTCCTCGCGGGCGGTTTCGGCAAAGTTTTTGTACATCTCGGTCCACTCGCCGTGTTCGCCGGCGGCAGCTTCCACCAGGTTGTCCTCGGTCTTGGGGACGCCGCCGTTGAGCAGCTTGAACCACATTTTCGCGTGCTCGCGCTCGTTGCCGGCGGTCTCCTCAAAGATCGCTGCGATCTGCTCATAGCCTTCCTTCTTGGCCTGCGACGCAAAATAGGTGTACTTGTTCCTGGCCTGGGACTCGCCTGCGAAGGCATATGCCAGATTGGCCTCGGTCTTGCTTCCCTTCAGATTCACTCTTTGTTCCCCTTTCTACAGTGAAATATGCTTGGCGTTGACGCCGTCGATGGCGTTCAAGCCTTCCAAGGTCCTTTCGATCTCCTCGGAGGAGCCGCACACCTGCAGGATGATGAGCCCCTCGTTGGAACACGCGTCTTCCACACCGTCGTGCAGGCCCAGCCTGGCTTTGATGAAGCAGCCCCTCTGGGTGAGCACTTGCTGCACCTTCGCGGCGTTGTCGGAGCGGCCCTTGAGCGTCATGGCGATGATGTCATAGCTTGCCATGGACAGTACCTCCTGTTTTTGTAGAATATTCCCGCAAAACAGAGAATTCAACCGCTGGAAGCCCGTGTATATTCATGATAATATACGGGCTCCGCCGCCGTCAAGAGGAAATTGGAATGATTCTAAAAAGTATTTTTATGTAAAGTGGATTGTTGCCACCGCGAGGCGCGCCTATAATGTATGCGATATCACCGATGAGAACCATGGAGGCCAGACCGTGAACCTGGGAATGCCCGTGCTGATGGAACTGGAAACGCCGAAGAGCAACGCGCAGCTGTGCGCGCGGCTGGGGCTGCAGACGCTGGAGCTGAGCATGAACCTGCCCCAGTGCTGCCCGGAGGCCTTGAGCGCCGAAGGCTTGCGCGCGCTGGCCGGGGAGCACGGCGTGGCGCTGACGCTGCACCTGCCCGAGGAGATGGACCTGGCAACCTTCCACGAGCCCGTGCGCCGGGGCCACATGCAACGGGCGGTGGAGGCCGTGCGCTGGGCGGCGGCCGGCGGCATAAAGCTTATCAACATGCATCTGCACGCCGGCGTCTACTACACGCTGCCCGAGGGCCGCTCCTATGTCTACGCGGCGCAAGCCCAGGGCTTCGCCCAGCGGCTGCTGCACGGCGTGCGGGAGCTCTCGGGCATCTGTGCCGACCACGGCATAGCGCTGTGCGTGGAGAACACCGGGCAATTCAACCTGGACTTCCTGGCCGGTCCGCTGCAGGCCCTCCTCGACGAAGGCGCCGTGGGCCTGACCTGGGACACCGGCCACGACGGCAAAGCGGGCTTCGCCGACCGGCCCTTTCTGCTGCGCAACGCCGCGGCGCTGCGCCACATGCACCTGCACGACTTCGACGACAGCCACGACCATTGGCCCCTGAACACCGGCCGGTTGAACCTGGCGGAGATGCTGCACCTGGCCCAGGCCCACGACCTGAGCGTGATACTGGAGGTGAAGACCGCGCGGGCTCTGGAACGATCGGTGGAGGTTGTGCGGGAGAGGCTGTCAAAAATAGACGCCATCTAGTCGAACAGCGGCAATCTTCAAGGCGATATTCATTCGTTCTCCTCGTCTATATCTATATATGGTATGTGGGGCGCTCTGAAGCACAAGTTATCCACAAGACCACCCCCTTTGAGCCTGTGGATAACTTTGCCAAAATTGCTTGCATTCGCCGGAACCTTCTGGTAGAATAGGTGTACTTTCAAGGAATCCTGCCGAATTGTAGCACACAGCCCCTGTGTATAAACCTGTGTATAAATTCTGCCCGATTGCCGGAGAAAGGGTTTGCGGCCATGGTTTTTCCGCTGTGCAGCAGTGGTACACATGGTCGCACATGTTGTGGATAATGGAAGGGGAACCCTGCGGATGACCGGCGACATCAAGGCTGCGCCACTGGCCGATCTGTGGCCATCGGTGTGCACCACACTCAAGGTGGAAGTGAGTCCCACCAGCTATACAACCTGGATTGCGCCGTTGCTCGTCACAGGTGAGACCCGTGAGAACGGGCACCCCGTGCTCATGCTGGAGGTCCCCTCGACCTTCCACAAGCAAGTTATGGATTCCCGCTATGCGCCGCTGGTGGCCAACGCCCTGTCGCAGGCCGCGGGCCGCGTGTGCGATGTGAAGTTTCAGACCGCCGCCGACCGCACCGCCCCCGCCCCCGAAGCCGCGGCGATGCCCCAGAGCAACGCTCTGCCTTTGAACCCCAAATACACCTTTGAATCCTTCGTCGTGGGCAACAGCAACCGCTTTGCCCACGCGGCTTCGCTGGCCGTGGCAGAAGCGCCGGCCACCAGCTACAACCCGCTGTTCGTGTATGGCGGCGTGGGCTTGGGCAAAACCCATCTGCTGCACGCCATCGGCCATTACATCCGGGATCAGTACCCCCATTACAAGGTCATCTACG
>JAEZSC010000147.1 GCA_023422005.1 Bacillota bacterium
TGTCGTTGATCATGACGTCGTAGATGCTCTCGCGCACCTGCATTTTATTCACGCCGAACCCGCTGGTGCTGTTGCCCTGGGGGTCCAGATCGATGAGCAGCACGTTTTTGTCGCGGGAGGCGACGCAAGCGCTCAAGTTGACCGCTGTGGTTGTCTTGCCCACGCCGCCCTTCTGGTTGGCGATGGCGATGATTTCACCCAATGGATGGACACCTCCTGTCCGCATAAGTATAAAGGATTGTTTGGATGAATGAAACAGAATTGTTTATGAATAGGGGATGTATTTGTTTGTATGTTTCACGTGAAACATTTTCCTGTAGCTGTTTTGAGTGTGTTGGGATGGAGAGGGATGCATATGTTTCACGTGAAACATTGGATGCCATAGCCCCGTACAGCGTTGCTCTAGCCTTGCACTGTCGCCTCGTACCATTGGTTCATTGCGTCTGAAATACAATCATTGCCCCCGTTTCCATCCCATGCTATGATACACCCAACAACAAAAAGGAGTGCGATCCATGATTTCCAGGGAAGTCGCTGAAAACCTGAAGGGCGGGTCCATGATCCGCAAGATGTTCGAGGAAGGCAACCGCCTTCGGGCGCTGTATGGCGCGGAGAATGTGTTCGATTTCTCCATCGGCAACCCGGACATGGAGCCGCCGCAGGCCGTGCGCGACGCACTGCGGGAGCTGGTCAACGAACCCAATGTGCACAAATACATGCCTAACGCCGGCTTTGCCGATGTGCGGGCCACCGTGGCCCAGCGTGAATCCCGGCGCAGCGGCCTTGCCCTCACGGAAAACCATGTCGTCATGACCGTGGGCGCTGCCGGCGGGCTCAACACGGCGCTCAAGGCGCTGCTGGACCCCGGCGACGAGGTGGTCATTCTGGCTCCCTACTTCGTGGAGTATATCTTCTACATCCGCAACTACAACGGCGTGCCGGTCATCGTGAAGACCGACGCTGACACCTTCCAGCCCGACGCGTCGGCCATTGAGGCGGCGATCACGCCGCGCACCAAGGCCATCATACTCAATACGCCCAACAACCCCACCGGAACAGTTTATACGCAGGAGACGCTGAACGCCATCGCCGCGGTGCTGCAGCGCGTGGCGGGGAATGGGCAGGACATTTATGTGCTGTCCGACGAGCCCTACGCCAGCCTGCTCTATGAGGGCCAGCTGCCCAGCGTGCTGGCGGCCTTTGCCAACGGCATCGTCGTGAATTCCTTCAGCAAGAGCCACAGCCTGCCCGGAGAGCGCATCGGCTATCTGGCTGTGAACCCCAACGCCGTGCAGAGTGAGCAGTTGATGGCCGCGCTGGCCTTTGCCAACCGCACGTTGGGTTATGTCAACGCTCCTTCGCTTTTCCAGCGGGTTGTGGCCCGCTCCCTGGAAGCCACGGTGGATGTGGGCGAATACCGCGCCCGGCGGGACCTGCTGCACGGCATCATCACCGGCTTGGGCATGGAATGCCTGCTGCCCGCCGGCGCGTTCTATCTGTTCCCCAAGGCACCAGGCGGAGACGATGTCGCTTTTGCGGCAAAGGCCGCCACCTACAACATCCTCATCGTGCCGGGCAGCGGCTTTGGCTGGCCGGGCCATGTGCGCGTGGCCTACTGCGTGGATCGCGGCGTCATCGAGCGCTCCAGAGGGGCGTGGGAGAAGCTGCTCAAAGGCTAACGTCTTTGGAAAATGGCTGAGGCATAGGCTTAGCAGAATGCATGCGTTGCTTTTTGGTACGATGAACAATAAGGAAAACAAGCCGCCAGGAGCTTCCCCCTGGCGGCTTGTTTTCCTTAAAGGCTCTGTTTGAAGTAGTGCTCGTTAGCGCGATCTTTATTGAGCCTTTTCCTTCTTGCGGATCTCATTGAACATTTTGAGAGCCACCTGGATCTGCTCATCCCAATAATCCCACGTGTGCTCGCGGCCGGGGGTGGATTCCCAACGCACCGGCAGGCCCAGCGCCTGGATGTGGGCCAGGTACTTCAGGTTGTCCTCATACAGGAAGTCTTTGTCGCCGCAGGCAATGTACAGATCCGGCTGCACCGGGCCCTTGGCCACAACTTCGGCCAGGTGGAACAGGTCGTTGATGCTGCCTTTGAAATCTGCGGCGGTGCCAAAGGTCTGGCGCAGCTCGTCGCTGAACAGCGGCCGATCACTGTCCAAGGCCTCGCCCATGTTGGTGGCAGCGGAAAAAGCCGCGGCGGCCCGGAAGCGTTCAGGAAAGTTGAGCGCCAGCTTCAACGTGCCGTAGCCACCCATGGAAAGGCCGGCCACATAGTTGTCCTCGCGCTTGGTGCTCAGCGGGAAGATGGAGCTCATGGCCGTGGGCAGCTCCTGGCTTACGAAGGTCCAGTAGCGGTTGCCCATCTTGCGGTCGGTGTAAAAACTGTGATCCACCGCCGGCATGATCACGGCGAAGTCCGGAGCCAGGGAGGCCACGTGGCGCTCGATGGAGGACATGCGCATCCACGCGCTGTGGTCGTCGGAATAGCCGTGCAGCAGATAGAGCGTGGGGATCTCCCGTTGCTGGGCGGGAACCTTTGCCACGGGCAGCAGCACGTTCACGTTTACGTGCAGGCCCAGCGCCTCAGAGAAGAATTGGGTTTGCAGAAAAGCCATGGTCGTTCCTCCTGTAGTGTTTATTCGGCAAAAAAACTTCTGCGGTACATCTGATCGACGCCAGTTGGCGGCGATACTCGTAGCTTGCAGCAACGACCGGCAATGCTCTTATGTCGGCGAGCCGACATTCCGCATTGCCTGTGATACAGCCTTGTGCCAGCCGGAAACAGTGCGATCGATGGACGCCTGGTCTCCCCGGGGTTCATAGCGCTGGGCGATGGCCGCGCGTTTGGCCAGTTCATCGGTGCCGCTGTAGATGCCCGCGGCCAGCGCCGCCATGGCCGCCGCGCCCAGCGCCGTGGTCTCGGCGCAGGCCGGCCGCAGCACCGGGCAAGCCAGCAGGTCGGCCTGGAACTGCATCAGGAAGCGGTTGGACGAAGCGCCGCCATCCACCCGCAGGGTGCAAATGCTGTGCCCGGCGTCGGCTTCCATGGCCCGAAGCACGTCCAGCGATTGCAGCGCGATGGCTTCCAGTGCCGCGCGTACGATATGGGCGCGGCCGCTGCCACGGGTCAGGCCCGTTATGGTCCCGCGGGCGTACATGTCCCACCACGGTGCGCCAAGGCCGGTGAAGGCCGGCACCAAATATACGCCGCCGGTATCCGGCACGCTCAGCGCCAGCTCCTCGCTCTCGGCAGCGGTGCGGATGAGGCCCAGCTCATCCCTCAGCCATTGCAGCACGGCGCCGGCCATGAACACCGAGCCCTCCAGCGCGTATTGCAGGCCGTGTCCCAAATCCCAGGCCACGGTGGTCAGCAGCCGGTTGGCCGAATCCACGGCCTGCCCGCCGGTGTTCATCAGCAGAAAGCAGCCGGTGCCGTAGGTGTTTTTCACGTCGCCTTCGGCGAAGCATGCCTGGCCAAACAGCGCCGCCTGCTGGTCGCCGGCTATGGAGAGAATGGGGATCTCCCGTCCCAGCACATCCCGGCGCAGCAGGCCATAGGGCGCGGCATTGGGTAGCACCTGCGGCAACACCTGTTCCGGTACATCGAACAATCTGAGCATTTCCTCATCCCACGCGCCGGTGTGGATGTTGTAGAGCATCGTTCGTGAGGCGTTGGCGGCGTCGGTGCAGTGGCGGTGGTCGGCGGTCAGGTTCCACAGCAGCCAGCTGTCCACGGTGCCGAAGGCCAGCTCGCCGCGCTGGGCCTGTGCCCGCGCGCCGGGCACGTTGTCCAGCATCCATTGCAGCTTGGAACCGGAGAAGTAGGCGTCCAGCACCAGGCCGGTGCGCGCGCGCACGTCGGGCTCGCAGCCCTGGGCCTGCAGCTCGGAGCACCGGGCCGCCGTGCGGCGGCACTGCCACACGATGGCCTTGTGCACCGGAGCGCCTGTCTTGCGGTTCCACAGCACGGCGGTCTCCCGCTGGTTGGCGATGCCGATGGCAGCGATGTCCGCCGTGCTGATGCCGGCGCGGGACACCGCTTCGCGCAGCGTCTCGGTCTGGGTGCTCAGGATGTCATAGGGGTCGTGCTCCACCCAGCCGGGCTGGGGGTATATCTGCCGGAACTCCCGCTGGGCGCTGGCCACGGGGCGCAGGTCGTTGTCGAAGACGATGCTGCGGGAGCTGGTTGTGCCCTGGTCCAGCGCGATGATGTACTTCATGGCGTCCTCCAAAGGCTAGACTACATGGATATAGAAATATATAGCTTTGAGATGCTATTGATTCATTTTACACCAGTGAGGGGGCGAGTGAAAAGGGGGAGACCATGGCAGCGCCCGCCGTGCTGTGTTGTCCGGTTGCATGAATGCTCGCAGAACATTCAGAAGCGGTCTCATGTCAGACGTATGCCCGGTGCCATGGAACACTCGCGATTCGGATAGCATAGCCTATATCAGATTGTGCAGAGGAGAATATGAGATGAAGCATATCCAGGTAGTCAACCAACAAAAAGCAAAGGTCGAATCAGTATTCACATGGCCGAAATGCAGTTTTTGCGGGTATTGCCATCCAAACGACCTGACAAAGTGCCCCAGGATCCTTCATTTTGATAAACATTTTCCCGCCGGTAGGAACTAAGAAAATACCACTGCTGCCGGCAGGTCCAGGTCGTTGATTCTGTAATCCAGCGTTCTGCCGGTGGCGCCCGTCAGTTTGTAGTCTTGGCTGTATATCATGTTGGAAATCACGAGCTTGCCGTCCTCGGGCATGGCGTATTCGATCTTGAGAATACCGTCCTTCAGGTAGTGGATGGAGCAGCAGGGATGGTTCATCTCCGCCAGATTTTTTACGGCGACGGTGTTCACCTTCCATACCTCCAGCAGCAGCTTTTTATGCAGCGTGGTTACAGCATCGATGGCCTCCACGGTATCGATGGGATCGCCAACCTGCAGGCCGCTAAAGGAGTCATAGGAAAGCACGTCCTTGACGACCACGGGGAAGCCGTCGGGGGTGGACATGCGGTTGTAGGTGTTAAAGTTCATATACATCCGGTATCCGGTGTCGGTGGCATAGCAGGCATACACGGAACCGTCCTGCCTTTTCCGCATGGCGGTGGTTGGGTAAGCCAACAGGATCGAACCTGTGTAATTCGGCCTCGATCCCAGCCCCTCATAGAAACAAGCGTCTCTGTTGAGATACAAGAAGCCTTCCGTATCGAAGAAAAGAGCCTCTTCCTTGAATACGGGTATAGGCGCCAGCGATTTGATGTCGTCACTGACCATGCTGGATTGGATCATGGTCAGATAGTCATCCGCGGCCTTATCCAAGGCGCTCCCAATGTAGGGCTGCCTGTCTTTGGCCGCATTGGTGGCCACGTTTGTAACCGCCTGCGCTGTTTGCTGCGCCGAGGGAGTGGGGGCATCGCTGGCCATAGCGACGGGTGCAGCCGTAGGCAGGGTAATGGCTTCCACACTGGCGGTCTTCGCCATGGCCGCTGTTCTACGCATGTCCGCAGCTGTGCTGATAGCCCAGACGATGCCGCCGATGGCCAGGGCCAGTGCGGTGCACAATATTGCTAACAGACATTTTTTCATAAAGCTCCTCATCGCTCTGGTCAGGGTCAAAGGATAGACGCGCAACCAAGGAATCGGAACGGTTATATTTATATACATCCTATTGTAAAATATAGTCGGCTGCCAATCAACGCGTTTGTTTCGACATGCTTAGCGATCAGATAACCCCGCATGGGTTGCCGCAAAATTACAGTTGAAACATCGCGAAACGTTTCATTTCCATCTGTACACAATGCTTCAACGGCGATATAATCAGAGCATAACGTTTCGCGTTGCTCCGGTCGAGGAATGATATGCATTCTTTGACCCAATCAACTTTGCAGCGGCAATGAATTGCCGCCGAGAGAAGGAGGCGCATGCCCTTGAAATCGCCCGCCAACCGCTTCCCCGGCCAGCCGCCCAAGGTGGGCATCCGGCCGACCATCGACGGCCGCCTAAACGGCGTCCGCGAATCCCTGGAAGGCCAGACCATGGCCATGGCCCAGGCCGCCGCGCGGCTCATCAGCGAAAACCTCCGCCACCCCAACGGCGCCCCCGTGGAGTGCGTCATCGCCGATACGACCATCGGCGGCGTGGCGGAAGCCGCCGCCTGTGCTGAGAAGTTTGCCCGCGCCGGTGTGGGCGTCAGCCTTACGGTGACACCGTGCTGGTGCTACGGCTCTGAGACCATGGACATGGACCCTTCCATGCCCAAGGCCGTGTGGGGTTTCAACGGAACCGAACGACCCGGCGCTGTGTATCTGGCCGCTGTGCTGGCCGCCCACAACATGAAGGGCCTGCCGGCCTTCTCCATCTACGGCCATGACGTGCAGGACAGCACGGACACTTCGATTCCCGATGATGTGGCTCAGAAGATCCTGCGCTTCGTTCGCGGCGGCCTGGCCGTGGCGTGGATGCGCGGCAAGAGCTATCTGTCGGTGGGCGGCACGTCCATGGGCATTGCCGGCTCCATCGTCGTGCCGGATTTCTTTGAGGACTATCTGGGCATGCGCGTGGAATCGGTGGATATGTCCGAAGTGAAGCGCCGCCTGGAGCAGGACATCTTCGACAAGGCGGAGTATGACCGCGCCTACGCGTGGGTAAAAGCCAACTGCAAGGTCGGCCCGGATTTCAACGCGCCGGACAAGCAGCACAGCCAGCAGAAGAAGGATGAAACCTGGGAAATCTGCGTCAAGATGGCGCTGATCGTACGCGACCTGATGATCGGCAACCCGGCTCTCAAGGCCGCCGGCTTCGGCGAGGAGGCCAACGGCCACAATGCCATCGCTTCGGGTTTCCAGGGCCAGCGCCAATGGACGGACTTCATGACCAATGGCGACTTCGTGGAGGCCATCCTGAATTCCTCCTTCGATTGGGACGGCGTGCGCCAGCCCTACATCGTGGCCACCGAGAACGATTGCCTCAACGGCATGGCCATGCTCTTCGGCCACCTGCTCAGCGGCAGCGCCCAGGTGTTCGCCGACGTGCGCACCTACTGGTCGCCGGACGCCGTGAAGCGCGTGACCGGCAAGGAACTGACTGGCCAGGCCAAGGACGGCATCATTCACCTGATCAACTCCGGCGCGGCGGCGCTGGACGGCTCCGGCCGCCAGAGCATCGACGGCCAGCCGGCCATCAAGCCCTGGTGGGAGGTGTCCGACGCCGAGGCCAAGGATTGCCTGGACAACACCCAGTGGTGCTATGGCAGCCTGGGCTACTTCCGCGGCGGCGGCTATTCGTCGCTGTTCACGACCCGCGGCGGCATGCCGGTCACGATGAGCCGCCTGAACCTGGTCAAGGGCCTGGGCCCGGTGCTGCAGATCGCCGAGGGGTACACAGTGGAGCTGCCCCCGGACATGCACCAGACGCTGAACCTGCGCACGGACCCCAGCTGGCCCACCACGTGGTTTGCCCCGCGGCTCACCGGCCAGGGCGCCTTCTCCGATGTGTATTCGGTGATGGCCAACTGGGGCGCCAACCACGGCGCGTTCAGCTACGGCCACATCGGCGCGGACCTGATCGCCCTGGCGGCCATGCTGCGCATACCGGTTTCCATGCACAACGTGCCCGATACCCAGGTGTACCGCCCGTCGGCGTGGGCCAGCTTTGGCACCGCCGACCTGGAAGGGGCGGATTACCGCGCTTGCCAGGCCTACGGCCCGCTGTACGGCAGCCTGAAAAAGTATAAGTAAGAGATAGCATCAAAAGCGCCCGCAGCCACAGTGTTGCGGGCGTTTCCTCATATAATATCCATGCAATACGTGAAACAATCAGTAGGTTATGCCTTCTCCTCCAGGAAGCCTGACAGGGTAGGGCCGCTTGTCTTTGCTTCCACTTTTCCTTAGGGCATAAGAAAAACCCGACCGCTTATGTGGCCGGGCTTTCACTTACTACCTTGATTTCTTGGATTTCTTTCTGGCTTCCAGCGCCTTCATCTTGCGGCGCACGCTGGGCTTCTCATAGTGCTCCCGCCTGCGTACTTCCTTCAAAATGCCGCTATTCTGGCATTTGCGCTTGA
>JAEZSC010000088.1 GCA_023422005.1 Bacillota bacterium
CCTCATAGATGGGCAGGCGCATCGGGTGCTGGGTGTCATCCAGCACGATCTGGCGGCCCAGGTTCCGCTCGATGTTGATGAGAATGGGCGCGGCCATGTTGGCGGTCATTTTGCTGATGTCCTGGGGGATCACCGCAACGTTTACGATGAGCAGGTCTTCGTCCCGTTCCAGCTCCAGCTCCGAGAGCACGCTATCCTCCACCTGGGGCGCATAGGCGCCATCCACGACCAGTGGGTTGATAACCGGCAGCGCCACGGCGCCATCCTCCACCGACTGCAGCCAGTAGATGGGCATCGTGTCCTCCACCTTCACGAGGAAGCACCGCCGCATGCATGCCAGGCCCGGCATGCCGTCCCGGAACTGGATAACCTTGTCCTCGGGCACTTCAATATCGCCAAAATTCCTCGTGTGGAGCATAGTGTGTCCCCTTTCCCGGCGTTTCAGGCCGACTGCTCACACGTATTTGTCCAGCAGCGGCTTTTTTTTCATGTTCTTTTCATCATACTTGACGCGAATGACGATTTCGGGATGCTTGACCATGCGGATCTCCACATATCCCGGCTCAAAGCGGATATCCGCCTTGGTGCTTACATCCCACTCCATCTCCAGTTGGTGCTGGCTCCAATTGATGCTGAAATAGCCCGGATCCCACTGCACATCCGGCAGCGGCATCATGGACATGGTCAGGTCGCCCTGTACGTCCTCGGTGCGCTGGGCAGCCAGATCGGCCAGTGAATTGCCGGTGTTTTCGATCCGCATCAACTCGTCACCCTCGCGGGCGATGTCGCCGATGGCTTCCAGCCCCACGCTGAGCGACTGCTGGTAGAAGGCCCGCGCCGCCTGCAGCACGCTGCCAATGTGCAGCGCCTTCCACTGGGCCGTACGATCCAGATACATGACCGGCGCGCGCTTCTCAATCTTCATCTGTGCGGGCACGCGGCGCATGCGGAACTTGGGTTTCCGTTGCGTGATCTCTACGGAACTCCTGTGGGTGGTGATCTCAATTTGTGCCCTCTGGGTGGTAATCTCAAGTCTCGGTTGCATCCATGCACCTCTTCGGTATCGCAGTCGGCGCATGCGCGCCGCCTGCGAGTTGGACGTCCTGTCCTTGTTACTATCGTGTCGCCTTCGGGCGGGTTATCTGCTATCCTCTGTTTCAGAAATACCCGGAAACAGAAAAGTTTATCGCGGAAAATGCATTTACCGCAGGAAATCCAGCAGCGTGGGCTGGACAACCTTGGCGCCGACGCTCAAGGACGCCCGATATATGGCCTCGGCCATCTTGAACTGCATCGTGACATAGGCTTGGTCAACGTCCTCCACCTTGGTAAGCGCCGCGGTATAGCTGATCTCATTGTCGTCATTGCTTTCGGACATCAGGTTCAGGCGGTTATGGCGGCCGCCAATGTCGGCCAGCAAGCTCAGGATGTCCTGCTGCTTGCGCTGCACCTGGCCAATGAAGGGCTCCACATCCGCGTCGGTGCCGGTGTTGAGCGCGTTTTCCAGGTTCTTGATGATGTCGAACAGATTGTTTGCGCCGGTGCCCATCAACTGCACACCGTTGACCGATATGTTGGTCGTCAGATTGGTGCCTGTGGAATAGGCGATGTTCTGATTCCCCAGCGCGGTGATGGTAGCGGCGGGAGTGGCCGAATCGGCCAGATCTATGCCGTTATAGAGCAGATTGCCGCCGGCGTCCAGCACGAAGGGTGGCTGAGTCGTGTTATAACCGCCGAAAATGTAACGCCCGCCGTAGGTGGAGTTGCCCAGCTGCACGATGTGCTCCTTAAGCTCGCCGATCAGCGCGCCGATGGCCTGGCGGTCTGTGTCCGCCAGCGTACCGTTGGATCCGCTGACCGTCTTTTCATAGATCGTACCCAGCACGTCGTTGATCTCCCGAATGCTGGTCTCCGACTGTTCCAGCCAGCTGATGCCGTCATCGATGGAACTGTTGTGCTGGGTCAGTTTAGAGAGCTTGGAGCGACTGTCCAATACGGCCATGATGCCGATGGGATCGTCGCTCAAGCGGTTGATGCGCTTGCCGCTGGAGAGCTGATCCTGATAAATGCTCATCATCGTCGTATTGCGGTTCAGATTGCTCAAAAAGCTGCTGATCATCATCGAGTTTGTGACTCTCATGGTGCGCTCACCCCTTCTATGTGCCGCTTAGCGGCCTACCAAGCCCATCTTGTTGATCAACACGTCCAGATACTCGTCTATCGTCGTGATGACGCGGGCATTGGCCGAATAGGCGTGCTGGAACTTGATCAGATTGGTCGTCTCTTCATCGACGGACACGCCGCTTAAGGACTGGCGCTGCCGCTCGATGCTGTCTACCATGGTTTGCTCGCTGTCGCGCATCGTGTAGGTATGATTGGCCTCCACGCCGATTTCCGCCAGATATCCTTTGAGATAGCCTTCGATGCTGCCTATACCGGGCAGATCCAGACGGCTTTGCAGCCGGATCAACTCCAGCGCGTTCTTGTTGTTGCCCTTGAGCGCGTCTGTGGTGATCAGCTCGCTGGAGGCGGCGATCAGATAGACGTTGGCCTGTATGGCGGCATCCACGGTGAAGTTGGCCGCCGTGATGGCCCCCGCCGGCACAGCGAAGAAGTTGCCGCCGGCCACCGAGGGGTTGACCCCGTCAGGCATTGTGAAGCCACCGGCGTGTACAGCGTTGAACTGCGTGGCGATGCCTGAGGCCAGCGCGTTGAGCCGGCTGATCAGGTAGGGTATGCCGGGATTGGCAGCGGTGGCTCCATCGCGCAGGTCCAGATATCCCCGCAGCTGGCCGGAACTCACCGTGACCGCCGAGCTGTCGTCGGACCAGGTCAGGCCATAGAAATCATTGGTGCCGGTGACGGGATTGGTCACCGTCGGGGAGGAAACGATTTGATTGTAGTTTATATGGCTGACCAGCTCATGGCCGCTCACCGTCACAGTCAGCTTGCCGTCGCTGCCCTCGGAGTAGGACATATCCGCGAGGGTGGAGAGCTTGTCCAGCAGCAGGTTGCGCTGATCGCGCAGGTCCACAGCGATGTCTCCGCTGATTTCGAAGCGGAAGATCTGGTTGTTCATGTCGGCCAGGTTGCGGGCGATGTCGTTGATCTGGTCGGCCACGGTCTTGACGGCGCTGTTTTGATCCTGGAGCTTGTCGTTGAGCTGAGAATGCAGATGGTTGAAAGTGTCCGTCATCTTCAGCGCGTTTTGCATCATGTTGGTGCGGTATTCTTTGCTCTCAGGGTTCTGTGTCAGGTTTTGCACCGAAGTGAAGAATGCGTCGATGGTGCCGGACAGGGAACCGTCGCCGGTTTTGCTGAGCAGCGTTTCGATGTACTCCAGGCCGTCGGCACGGGTGCTCCACTGCTGCAGCGCGCTGTTCTCGCGGCGAAACTGGCGGTCCAGAAAGTCGCTGCGTACCTGCTGGATACCATTGGTGCGCACGCCGGCGCCGGAATAGCCGGTTATCACTTCCTTGAAGTGCACGCCGCCGGACGCCAGCTCCGCCGAGGACAGGTTGAGCCTCTGGCGCGTATAGCCTACGGTGTTGGAGTTGGCGATGTTGTGGCCGGTCAAGTCGATGTTCAACTGGCTGGCATACAGCCCGGTTCTGGCGATCTCAAAGCCGTAAAAAGTGGAACGCATGGCTACACCTTCCTATCCAGCAGCCGCGTGCGTTGCGGCAGCCGTTGCATATCTCCGGCGCTGCCATAGGTGGGCGCGGCGGCCTCCCGGGTGGTGCGGTTCAGGATAAACTGGATATAATCCATGTTCATTTCCAGCAGCTTCCGGTTCATATCGTTGTATTGCACCTGCTTTTCCACCAGGGCTGTCAACTCCTCGCGCAGCTTGCTCAGAATTTGCTTCTGCTGACCGTGGGCATGCTCAATGACAGCGGCCAGGCGCAGCTCGGCCACCGGCCTGTTCATCAGGCGGGCGAGGTTCTCCACACAGGCGGTCTGCTTGCGCTCCACGGCGGCAATGCACGACACGGCCTGCTGCTCCTGCTCGGTGATGGCGCTCAGCGTGTCCACATCGCCGGCAGCGATGACGGCGATCTTGCGCTCGGACAGAGCGACCAGAGAGGACTGAATGTCCCTCTGTTCCTGGAGTATGTCGATCAGATTGGCCAATTCCTGCTGCATTGCTTACATCCTTTGATGTCTGTCAAACATTACTTCTTATCCACGATCTTGTCGGCCACCATGCGGGCGCTGACGATATAAGCGCCGCTGCGGATGCGATTGCCCAAATCCTCCACCTTGGCGGTGTTGACCGGCTCCGCGTCCCGGGCGGCCTTGAGCGCGTCCATGAAACCCTTGGCCTCGGCGGACAACACCAGCTTGTCGCCGGAGGATGCCACCGTGGGGGTTTGGGATACGCCGGTGGGTTTGCCGTAATTCTGTATCAGCGTAGCTTTGGTGATGTCATTGATCCTCATGGTACTCATCCCTTCGCATTGGCGTTGTTACTTCTTCGTCGAGCGCGTGTGCAGCCAGATCTTGCCGGAGCTATCGCCTGTGCCGCCCGTTGCCGGGCGGGCGCCGCCACCGGGTTGGCCCGCCTTGGGCTCCTCGCTGGAACTGGCCAGAGACTGCATGATGCCGGACTTGCAGGCTGCGCAGTAACGCCCGGAGGCGATGGCTGCGCCGCACTTGATACATTTGATATCGGCAGAAGCGTTCTTGAGCATAAGCCTTCCTTCGCGCACAAGAAATAAAATGGAACGTTCATCCACCGATGTTACTTCGGCCAGTTCGTGCAGCGTCAGGTTGGGGTTCTGATCCAGATGGTTGCGCACCGCGATGTATTTTGTGTCCATCTCCTGCACGCACTGCGGGCACAGGTTGCCCAGGCCCTGGTGCATTTTTTTACAGAATTTACAGTGTTTGATGTTCATTGCATCACCTTATCTGCCGATGCCGGCGGCCGTGGCTTCCATCTGGTCGGCGGTGCTGATGGCCCTGGCTAAAATCGAATACGCCTTCTGCGCGCGGATGAGCCTGGCCATCTCCTGTGCGAGGTCCACGTTGGAGCCTTCCTGATAACCCTGCAGCACCTCGCCGGCGGCCTGCGTCTGTGCGCCGGCGGCGGGCGTGGCGGCAAAACGATTGCTGCCCACGCTCTGCAGGCCCGAAGGATTGACAAAGGAAGTGACACCTAGCTGGGCCAACACGGCGCCATTTTGGCGCATGACGCCGGCGGAATCCACGGTCAAACCATCGGTGCCATTGGGCAGCGTGATGCGCGCTCCGGCGCTGTCCAGCACATACAGACCGTCGCCGGTGGTCAGATAGGCCGTGCCGCCCTGCTCACTTACGGTAAAAGCGCCGTCACGGGTATAAAACCGATTGCCCGCGCCATCCGCCACGGTGAAGTATCCTTCGCCGTCGATCATCATGTCCAACGGCGCCTCGGTGGAGATAGCGGTGCCGCCGCTCCAATCCCGCTGCAGCGCGGCCACGACGGACCCATGGCCCAACAGCTGATTGGGCTGTGACTGTATCGTCCGGGCCATCTGAGCATAGAGCGCGTCGGCAAAATCCACGCGGCTGGACTTGAAGCCCACAGTGTTTATGTTGGCCAGATTGTTGGCGATGGTATCGATGTTGGTCTGCTGAGCGGCCATCGCCGTGGCGGCGGAGTAGAGCGCCTGGATCATGCTTGTGACCGTTCCTTTCTAGGCCAATAACGAGGGTCGAAAAACCTTCGGTTTTTCAAACTTGTGACCGTTCCTTTCTAGCCAACGGCTTATACCTTCCCGACTTCATTGACGGTCTTCTGCAGCGATTCATTGAATATGTTGACGATGCGCTGGTTGATCTCGTAGTTGCGCTGCACCTCAATCATGTTCACGGTCTCCTGGGCCATGTCCACATTGGACATCTCCAGCCCGCCCTGCAACACGGCTGCAGTGCTGGCTACGGGTGCGGCGGCGCTGGCGTAGAGGTTGCCACCGACCTTCTGCAGCGCTTCGGTGTCGGCAAAGCTGACGATCTGCAGCCTGCTTACGCCTGCGGGCGAGGTCATCGTGCCGTCGGCGGCTACGGTGAAATCCTGAGCGCCCACGAGCACGCGGCCGGTCGTGGAGCGCACATAAAACCCCTCGGATGTGCACAGATAACCGTTGGCGTCCACCTGGAAGTTGCCGGCGCGGGTATAACGCAGGCCCTGAGGCGTCTCCACGACAAAGTAACCGTCGCCCTCCAGCGCCAGGTCGGCCGTACGGCCGGTCTGTTCCAGCGCGCCCTGGGTGAAGGCTGTCACGATCTCATCGAGATGGCTGCCAAAGCTCATGGGCCCCACGGTGCGCACATAGGGAGAGCCCGTGCCGCCCAGTTGGGAAATCAGCACGTCGTCAAAGGACCGCATAACGGCATAGTCCTTTTTATAGCCGGGGGTCTCCAGATTGGCCAGATTGTTGGTCAGCACGTCCATGCGCTTGCGCTGAACCATCATGGCGCCGGCGGCGGCGTAAAGGCCTCTGAGCATGGGAACACCTGCCTAAAACACTTCTATGACAGGTATATCGGCAGCGAAGGGGCACTTCTTAACGAAAAGATAGCAAATAAGCGCGAAAGGGGGAAGAAAATACAACCTAGGACGTTTTCTTGGTTAGCCCATATACGATCAATTTGATCTCGTTGATGCTGACGTCCATGGCCTGGGCAATCTCCTCGGGGGTCATGCCCTGGTCCAGCATCGTGCGAACGACATCATGGCGGCCGCTGCGGCCGGCCTCGGCCACGGCGTTCTGGGCGCGCTCGGCCTGCTCCTCGCGTTCGGCGCGCTCCAGGTGCTCCCGCACGGCCTCCGCCCGCTGGCACAGCGCCTCTACAGCGGCCAGCTGATCATCCATGCGGGCACGCTCGCTTTGCATCTGCTCGCGGGATTGCTCCAAATACCCCTCGAAACTGTCCATCATGTCTTCGATGTTTTGATAAAGCTTGAACAGGCGCTCCTGCTTGGCGCGCTCGGCGTCCTGCTCGGCCTGGGCGCGCTTGCCCGTAGATCCCGCCCGGCGATAGAGCACCACCAGCACGCACAGCAGGCCAAAAATGAACAGAGCAAAAATGTATGGTTCGTAACCCATGCCTCTCCTTGGCGCGCTCAGCCCAGCCTGGCGCGCAGCTTGCTTAGTACCTTGGAGTGAATCTGCGACACCCGGGGCTCCGAAACGCCCAGCGTCAGCGCGATTTCCTTCATCGTCAACTCTTCGTAGTAATACAGCGTGACGACCAGCCGCTCGTTCTCGGGCAATCCCTCTATGAGCCCGGCGATGATCTGCTTCATCTCCTGCTTTTCGTAGTTGCGGGTCACCTCGTCGCCGTCGCCGGCCAGCAGGGAGCTGCCGCTGTCGCGGCCCTCAGTGAGCTCCTCGATATACAGGATGTTGAGTGACTGCGACGCCTCCAGCGTGCGCAGCAGATCGGCCACGTCCATGCCCAGATGAGATGCCAATTCCTCTTCGGTGGGGTCCCGGTGCAGCTTGACTTCCAAATCCCGCAGAGCGTGGCTAACGGCCTTGATCTTCTTGCGCAGGCTGACAGGAGCCCAATCCTGGCGGCGCATGTGATCGATGATCTCGCCGCGAATGCGCAGGGACGCGTAGGTCTCAAACTTGACGCCGCGCTTGGGGTCAAAACGCTCGATGGCATCCATAAGGCCGATGACGCCGTTGTTGATCAGGTCGTCATAGTCGCTGCGCTTGCCCTGGGTGCTCACAAGCCGGTTCACGATAATCTTAACCAGCGGGGCATAGCTGATCAGCAGTTCGTTTCGGTTTTCGACGCTCCGGGCGGCGAAGTAGGCTTGCCAGAGCTCGTCGGAAGTTTTCTTCAGCATGAGTGGGCGCTCAGCGGTCGGTCTTGAGCTTCTTGCGCTGCTCGATGGTGATGTAGCGCACCAGTGTGCGCTGGGTCATCTCATCCTCGATGGTGAACTGTATGCCGACATGGTTGTTGCGGTTGAATGCGTCGGCTTTCTCAGACCAGACAATCTGGCCATCCACAACAACTTCGATGTCCGGCGAAAGGGTGATCTTGCACTCGACCTTCTTTTCGTTGTCCAGCGGCTGGCGGATGGCAAGCTTCAGGCCGGATCCGCTGATGTTGATGGCCTGGCCCTTGACGACCACAGGCTTCTCGTCGGGGTTCTCGGGTTTCACGGCCACCTGCACCGGCAACGTCTTTTCCAGGCGGTAATAGCTGCGGCGCTGCCTGCGCGCGACGGGGCTGACCGCCTTGAGCGTGAGCATGGGGACGCTGTCCCGCACACGGCGCAGCCCCTGGGCGGCCTTGAACGTCATGATGCCGTTGTCCTTGACGAAGTTGACCTCCGCATGGTCACCGTCGGCAATGTTCAAATAGACGCCTTGATAGGACGGATGGGAGATGATGATCGTGTCCGCAGCCGGAATGTCTTGCACGACACTCTCATAGTTGTGCTGCTGATAGACGACGGTCACCCGGTCGCCCACTGCCAAGCCATGAATCTCTACCATTGTCCCTCCCGCTTTCATTCATATGGATCGGGCGTTACAGTGCCCGCTTGGAGAAGAAGAAATCGAAGAACCGCCGCATGCCGCGGTGCTCCGTTTCCTCGGGCAGCTCCAGAAAGCGCCGCACCACGGCGTCCATGCCTTGGGCGGCCGCGCCCGGGGGATGGGCCAACATAAAGGGTATCTGCTCCTTTACGGCCCGTACAACAGTTGGGTCGTTGGGTATGCTGCCCAGGCTTTCGATGGCCATGCCCAGATAGGCGCCCGAGGCGCGCTCCAGGTTTTGCTGCGTGGTGCTGGCTTCCTGGGCGGAGTCGGCCTTGTTTACGATCAGGCGGATGCGGCAGCCGTACTCCGTCTGGCTAACGGTCTTGAGCAGCGCGTAGGCATCCATAATGGCCGTGGGCTCCGGCGTTGTCACCAGGATGACTTCGTTGGAAGAGCGCACCAGCCTGAGGATGTTGGCGCTGATGCCTGCGCCGGTATCGAAGAGGATGATGTCTGCCACATCATCCAGCTGCATCAGCTCGCCCATGATGCGTTCCAGCTGGTACTCGTTCATGCGCAGCAGTTCGCCCACGCCGCTGCCGCCGGAGATGATGCTCACACCGGCGGGGCCGGCGGTGATGATGTCGCGCAGGCGCTTTTGGCGCCGCAGCACGGAGGATAGGTCATGCTTGGTGTTCACGGCGGACATCACGTCGATGTTCGCCAGGCCGAAGTCCGCGTCTATGATGAGCACGCGATAACCGCGGCGGCTGAGCGCGATGGCGAAATTCAGCGTAAAGCTGGATTTGCCCACGCCGCCCTTGCCGCTGGTGATCGTGACGACACGGGCGCCTTTGGCGCGCTGTTTGGCGCTGGCCATCATTTGTCTTAGGCGGTCGGCTTGATCACTCATGAGCTTTTACCCAGCAATTGGGATGTGGCTGAGGAAACGTCCAGCAGTTCGATGTCGTCGGGCACGCTCTGGCCTGTGGTCAGATAACTCAAGGGCTTGCCGGTCAGCGCCCGGGCGTTCAGCAGGCAGCCCACGGTGGGTGTTTCGTCCATTTTTGTCATGAGCACCTTGAAGTTCTTCAAGAATCGGTATTGGTCGGCGATCAAAGCGCTGCTCCTGTAGCCGGTGGCGGCACTCATGACGAGATAGATCTCGGATGCGCCGCTGTGCTCGAGGATGGACAGGATTTCCGCCTGATGGCTGGCGTCCTTGGGGCTCTTGCCGGGGGTGTCCACCAGCACCACATCTACGTTGTCCAGCTCGTGCAGCGCTTGGGTGATCTCCTCGGGCTTGTATACGGTCTTGAGCGGCAGCTCCAGAATGTCCGAATAAGTTTTAATCTGTTCGTGGGCGGCGATGCGGTAGGCATCGGCGGTAATCAGCCCCACCTTGACCTTTTCGCCCAACGCGTAGCGGGCGGCCAGCTTTGCGATGGTCGTGGTCTTGCCGGCTCCGGTGGGGCCGATGAACACGACGACCGTGCGCTGGAAGCGGTGCAGCTTGATGCCTTCGGGGTCGCCCAGACGGTGGGCGACGACCTGGTTGAAGGCCTCCAGCGGGTCCACATGGCGGCGCTCGCAAATGTCCTGGGCCTCGTCGGCGATGCCGCGGGCTACGCCTTCCTCCACTTCCTCATCCAGCAGTGTGGTAAGCTGGCGCTGGATCTCGGGGCTGTAGCGGGAACCGTTGACCTTGCCCCGCAGGCGGGAGGCAATCTCCTGCATGGTGACATTCATCGTCTCCAGGCGGCGCTCCATTTCCGTAAGCTTGGCGTCGCTGATCGGGTCTTCGGCGGCTTTGGCCTGGCCATCCTGGGTGCGGGGCAGGTCCTTAAGCGCGGCGGGGGCCGCCGCAGCGGCCTTTTTGTTCAGAGAGACGGTGTCGGCGGTGTCGTTTTCGAAGGCGATAACGACCTCTACCAGCGGTTTGGAAAACAAACCTCTGAGCCCCTTCTTGCGGATGGGGCGGTTGCTCAATATTACGGTGTCCGGCCCATGCTGGGCGCGTATTTTGGCCATCGCTTCCGTCATGTCGTTGGCGATTACCCGTTTGATATTCATATTTAGACGCTCACCAAGCCTTCAGAACGGATTTCCACCCGCTGTTCCAACTCATTATAAGATAAAACCGTTAATTCCGGAACCATTTGTTCGACAATCTTCTTAAAATGCATGCGCACCACAGGGCTCGTGAGAACGATGGGCGACAGGCCCAGCGAAGTCAGCCGATCGATGGCGCTTTTGAGCGAATAGAACATCTTTTGCACGATGTCCGGCTCCAACGATACATAGCTTCCGCTCTCGCTCTGACGCACGCGATCCATGATCAACTGTTCCAGTCTGGGGTCCAGCGTGATCACGTGGGCGGTGTTGTTCTGTACGAACTTCTGTGTGATGCCGCGTCTGAGCTGCTGACGCACGTATTCGGTCAGCAGATCCGTGTCCTTGGTCAGCGTACCATAATCTCCCAGCGTCTCGATGATGGTGCCGATATCCCGGATGCTGACGCCCTCTCGCAGCAGGTTCACGAGCACCTTCTGCACCTCGCCCAGCGTGAACATGCGCGGCACGACCTCTTCGACCAGCGCCGGCTGGGTCTGTTTGAGGTTGTCCATGAGGTTTTGCACCTGCTGGCGGCCCAGCAGCTCCCAGGCGTGGCGCTTGAGCTCCTCGGTCAGGTGGGTCACGATGACCGCCGGCGGGTCCACGATCGTGTAGCCCAGAAGCTCGGCCTTCTCGCGCTCGGCCCTGGTGATCCACAGCGCCGGCAGGCCGAAGGTGGGCTCCACGGTCTCTATGCCGCGAATCTCGCCGCGGGCGTTGCCCGGGTTCATGGCCAGCACGTGGTCGGCCATGACCTCACCCCGGGCGATCTCATATCCCTTGATCTTGATGGAATACTCGTTGATGTTGAGCAGCACGTTGTCGTGCAGGCGGATACCGGGGATCACGACACCCAGATCCATGGCGCACTGGCTGCGGATCAGGATCACGCGTTCCATCATGTCGTCCACCAGCGGGATCAGCCCATAGCCCAGCTCCATCTCCACGGGGTCCACGTTGAGCAGGGAGACGACGTTCTCCGGCTTGCGGGCCTCTTCCACGACCTGTTCCTTCTCGGTCTTGACACGGGCGACCTCCTGGCGGGCACGGGAACGGCTGAGCACCTGGCCGCCGGCAAACAGTGCCCCGGCCAGAACCAGCAGCGAGAACACGGGCATGCCCGGCACCAGCGAGAGCGCCGCAATGGTGCCGCCGGCAATTTTGAGCACGATGGGCTGGCTCAGGAATTGCTTGGAAAGCTCGTGGCTCAGGTTGTTCTCGGAAGCCGCGCGGGTCACGATCATGCCGGTGGATACCGAGATCATCAGCGCCGGCAGCTGGTTGACCAAGCCCTCGCCCACGGTGGCAATCGTATACTTGGAGATCACTTCCTCGATGGACATGGAGCCTTCCACCATGCCGATGATGATGCCGCCCACGACGTTGACACCCAACACCAGCAGGCTTACGATGGCGTCGCCCTTTACGAACTTGCCCGCGCCGTCCATGGCGCCGTAAAAGTCGGCCTCCCGCTGAATCTTGCTGCGGCGCTCCTTGGCCTGCTGTTCGTCGATCATGCCGGAGTTCAGGTCCGCATCGATGGCCATCTGCTTGCCGGGCATGGCGTCCAGCGTGAAGCGCGCCGCCACTTCGCTGACGCGCTCGGCGCCCTTGGTGATGACGATGAACTGCACGATCATGATGATGATAAAGATGATGGCGCCCACGGCAATGTTGCTGCCGATGACGAAGGTGCCGAAGGTGTGGATCACGGCGCCGGCCTCGCCGCCTTCCCCCAGGATCAGGCGCGTGGACGTGATCGTGCACGCCAATCGGTACAGCGTGGTGACCAGCAGCAGCGAGGGAAAGACCGAGAACTCCAGCGCTTCCTTGATATACAGCGTCAGCAGCAGCACCGTCAACGACATCGTGATGTTCAGGATCAGCATGACATCCAACGCCGCAGCCGGCAGCGGAATGATGATCAGCACGATGGTCAGCAGCACGAGAATGGAGATGAGGATGTCAGAAAACTTCATGGGGGCTCTCCTCTATCGCGCCTGCGATTGGGCAGGGCGCGCGGCAGGGTTCTTCATGCGGTACACGATGGCCAGCACCTCCGCCACCGCCTGGTACATATCCCGGGGGACGCTGTCACCCACGTCGCAGAACACATATAGCGCCTGGGCCAGCGGCCGGTTCTCCACCATTTCCACACCGCAGCGGCGGGCTTCTTCCTTGATCTTCTGGGCGAGGAAATCCTTCCCCTTGGCCACCACGACCGGCGCGTCGTCCACACCCTGGGTGTATCGCAGGGCGATGGCATAGTGGGTGGGGTTGGTGATGACAACGCTGGCGCCGGGGATGGCCTGCATCATGCGGCGCATGCCCATCTGGCGCTGCTTCTGGCGGATGCGCCCCTTGATCTGGGGATCGCCTTCCATCTGTTTGAACTCCTGCTTGATCTCTTCCTTGCTCATGCGCAGGTCGCGCTCCCGCACCCACCATTGGTAAAAGTAATCGCCGGCGGCCACGGCCACAAGTACCAGGCCCATCTGGAAGGCGATGTTCGTGCACAGATCAGCGATGACGGCGGCGCCCCGGGCCACGTCCAGCATCACGAGGTTGCCCACGGTGGCCATGGCGGCGCGGTATTGCCCATAGGCCACAACGCCCAGCGCCACGACCTTGAGGATGGCCTTGACGAGCTCGGCCACCGAACGCACCGAAAAGATGCGCTTGAAGCCCTGCATCGGGTTGATGCGGCTGAACTTGACGCCCAGCGCCTTGGTGGAAGCCACGAAACCAACCTGCGCCACATTGACGGCCAGGCTCACCAGCAACGAGACCCCCAGGATGGGCGCGCCGATCTGCAGAAGCTGTATGATGGCGGCTCCCAGAGCCGCCCCGGCGTCGCCGATGGTCAGCGGCGCATCGGTGATTCCCTGGCTCAGGCTGTGGCGCAGCAGGTTGGCCAGGTTGCCCGTCAGCGTGCCGCCCAGCGCCTTGAGCGCGGCGAACATCGCCAGCAGCACCGCGGCGGTGCTGACATCCGTACTCTTGAGCACGTTGCCTTTCTCCCGCGCTTCTTTTCGCCTTCGCGGTGTAGCCTTTTCGGTTTTCTGACCCATGTCGCTCAAGGAGCGGCAACCATCCTTTCCATCGCGCCGGTCAGCGCCGTGTAAAGACTTTCAAATATCTTGTCGCCATAGCCGGCGAACACCGGTATGAACAGCGCCAGTGCCAGCAGGCCGGCCACGAGCTTCACCGAGATGCCCACGACGAACACGTTGAGCTGTGGAACCGAACGCGTGAAGATACCCAGCACGACCTCCAGCACCAGTTCCGCCGCAAGGATGGGCAGCGCCACCGTGACCGCCATGGAAAAAGCCATAACCACCGACTGGCCCACGACCAGCGCCAGGTCCGCCGGCAGCAGCGCCTGCCCCACGGGGATCTTCTCGAAGGAGAAACCCAGGATGCGAATCAGCGTGTGGTGACCGTCGGCCACCAGGAACAGCAACAGCAGCGCGTAGCCCAACATCGTGCTGACCAGCGACACCTGATTGCTGGTTTCCGGGTCGAAGATCTGCGCCATGCCGAAGCCGATCTGCACATCCATGATGGAACCGGCCATGTTGGCCACATCGAAGAACACGATGGTCAGATAACCCATGACCAGGCCGATGGAAAGCTCCTTGACGCACAGCAGCGCGTACGCGGCGGCATTGCCGGTAAACACCGGCGCCGCGGGGGCCGGGTAAGCGTTCAGGAAGATATAACTCAACAGCAGCGCCAGCCCTGCCTTGGCCATGTTGGGCACGTTGCGCCGCCCGAAGATGGGCGAGAGGATGAACAACCCCGTGACCCGCAGAAACAGCAGCATACCGTAGTAGAGCTGCGCTTCGCTGAGCTGGAGGAAGGACTGCACGCCGCTCATTTGACGATCTGCAGGATCTGCTCGTAGAGGCCGGTCGTATAGTCACTCATGCGGGTCAGCATCCAATCTCCCAGCAGAACCAGCACCAGCAGCATGCCGACGATCTTTGGGATGAACACCAACGTCTGCTCGTTGATCTGCGTGGTGGCCTGCAGCACCGACACGACAACGCCGATGACCAGCGCCACGATCAAAAGTGGCGCTGCCACGGTGAGTATTGTCATCACCGCGTCCTGCATGGTGCCTGTGACAAACGCCTGATCCATCGTTCTCCTTACTTAAAGCTCATGATCAGTGTCTTGATCGTCAGCCCCCAGCCATCCACCAGCACGAACAGCAGAATTTTGAAGGGCAGCGATATGGCTGTGGGCGGCAGCATCATCATGCCCATGCTCATCAGCGTAGAGCTTACAATCATGTCGATGACGATGAAGGGGATGTAGATGAAGAAACCGATCTGAAAGGCCCGCTTGATCTCGCTGGTGATGAAAGCCGGAATTACGACGGCGTTGGGGATTTCGTCCACGCTCTGCACCGACTCGATCTTGTCCAGGTTGGCAAACAGGGTCAGGTCCTTCTCATACGTCTGGCGGAGCATGAATTCCCGTACGGGCGTCATGGCGCGGTCGATGGCCACCTGCTGTGTGATCTCGCCCTTTACGAAGGGCTGATACGCCTTCTCGTTGACCTCGGTGATGACCGGCGACATCACGAAGAACGTCAGAAACAGCGCCAGGCCCACCAGCACCTGGTTGGGCGGCATCTGCTGCACGGCCAGCGCGTTGCGCGTAAAGGACAGCACGATGATGATCCGCGTGAAGCCGGTCAGCATGATCAGGATGCTGGGCGCCAGGCTCAGTATGGTCAGCAGCATCAGGATCTGCACGCTGGCGGCGGAATCGCCGGGCAGATTGATCAGCGCGTTGATGCCGCCCTGGCCGCCGGTGGGCGAAGGGGACGCCGTGGCTGTGGCCGTGGGAGCAGCCGTATCGTCGGGGGCGGCCAGCGCCGTACAGGGCAGCGCCAACAGCGCAATCGTCAGCAGCGCAAGCGCCGCATATCGAAGAACCATTCTCACGTTCACCATTTGCCCTGCTCTCTCCTGCGCCGCACGCGCTCGTCCAGCAGGTCGATGGTTTCATCCTGCGGGGGTGGCTCGGGGGCGCGCCGGTAGCGGTCCTCCCGGGGGGAGCGCCAGGCCTGGTTCTTGAGCGCCGCCGCCAGGCGGCCGCCGAAGCTCTGCATGGCACGCAGGGGGTCCTCCGGTTCGCCGGCCTGGGCGATGGTTTGCGCCAGCGCTTCGGCTTCTTCCGCGTCCAACGTGCGGATGAGGCTCATACCGTGGGCGCTCATGGAAATCACGCTGTAGGAACCGCCGATCTTGACCAGCAGAAGGGCCTTGTCCTGGCCCAGCGCCATGCGGTCCACCACGCGCATGAAACGGCCCGCGCCGGCACGGGAGCGCGCCGCCACCATTCGCGTGGTCAGCCACGAGAGATAGAACACCAGCGCCAGCACCAACACCAGCGTCACGACGGTACCAATGTCGTTCATCACCGCTCCTTAACCGATGTATCAGTGAACGCCCTTGCTCTTGCGGGGGTTGAGAATCTCGGTGATGCGCACGCCGTAGTTGTCCTCTATCTGCATGACCTCGCCCCGGGCAATCAGCTTGTCGTTCACGACGATCTCCACCGGTTCGCCGGCCAGCTTGTCCAGGATCAGCACAGTGCCCACGTTGAAATCCAGGATCTCCTTGACGGTCTTTTTGCACTGGCCCAGCTCGATGGTGACCTGCATGGGCACATCGATGATCAGGTTCAAACTGTCATCCAAGCGCTCCACCGGCCCATAGTCGTCGTCAAAGCTCTCGAACTGCATCGGCTTTGCTTCCACCACCGGATCCCTCCCCATCGGTCTATCATATGCGCTCTGCCCCTGGCCCCGGGCTGGGGCCGGCTGGGGCTTAAACGCCGCCGGCTCGGCCCGGAACGGCGGGGCCGGCGCAACCGCCGGCACAGGTTCGGTCAGCGGGTTCATCAGCGCATCCACCAACTCCCGGCCAAAGCTGACCGGCATCAGCTGCATGATCTCGCTCTTGAGCAGGCCCTCGATCTCCAGTTCAAAGCTGACGCGGACGATATCGCTTTCGTCGGAAAAGACGCTGCGCACCTCTTCGTCATCCACCCGGGCAATGATGGACTTGGGCGGCGAAATGTCGATGGGCCGGCCCAGCATGTCGCTCATGGATGTGGCAGCGGAGCCCATCATCTGGTTCATGGCCTCGCTGATGGCGCTTAAATGCAGCTCCCCCAACTCCTCGCCGGAGTTGATCCCCTCGCCGCCCATCATGAGATCTGTGATCATGCGGGTGTCGTCTTCCTTGAGCATCAGTACGTTGATGCCCTCCAGGCCGCGGGTGTAGGCCACCTGCACGACGACATAGGGCATGGGGAATTCCCGCGACAGAGCGTTCAGGCTGATGATGGATACCTTGGGTGTCGTGATGGTGACACGACGGCTGATGATCTCAACCAACGTCGTGGCGGCTGTACCCATGCAGATATTGCCGACTTCGCCCAGCGCGTCGATCTCCACCGGGGACAGCCGGGTATCGCCAAACGCGGCCTGCCGGGGGCCGGCGAACAGCGCGTCCAGCTCTTCCTGGGATATGTTCTTACTCATCGACCGTGTCCTCTTCCTTGATGATGTTGGTGATCCGCAGCGCGTATTTACCATGACGCACGCCCAGCCTGCCGGAGGCCTTGGGGATGTGTTCTACCTTGATCCTGAGCTCTTCGCCCACGCGGTTGTCCAGCTGTATCACATCGCCCAGGCGCAGGCTCAGCACATCGTCCACGGTCATCGTCGTCTCGCAGAGGACGACCTTCACGCACAGCTGCGTGTTCAGGATGCGCCGCTGTATGTTGTCACTGTTGGATTCCACAATCCGCTGGCTGGATTTGTTGGAGAACATGAGAGCCGTATTGAGCTGCTTGGCGATGGGCTCAATGCTCAGATGGGGGATGCAGAAGCTCATCATACCGTCGATGTCGGGGGATTTGAACTGCAGCGTGATGATGGCGGCTGCCTCGTTCATGCCGACGATCTGGGCAAATTGCGGGCTGGTTTCGGTGCGCTCCAGCGTGGGCTCCACACGGGTGATCTTCTCCCAAGCCTCCACCATGTGCGGCAGGAACTGGCGCATCATGCGCTCGATGACGCTCTGCTCGATCTCGGTGAAGGAGCGGTCATAATTGCCGGCGTCGCCGGTGCCGCCGAACAGACGGCTGATGATGCCGAAGCACACGTTGGGCGACATCTCCACCAGCAGCGGCCCATGCAGCGGCGGCATGCTCAGAATGCCCAGTATCACCGGCGTGGGCAGGAAGTTGTTGAACTCCCGGTAGATCTGCTCTTCCACAGAGACCACCGTAATCTCCACCATGGTGCCCAGCTGGCCGGAGAAGTAGGTGCTCATCTGGCGGGCCATATTCTCAAAGACGATGTGCAGCGTACGGATCTGCTCTTTGCTGAACTTGTTGGCCTTGGAGAAATCGTAGACGCGCATCTTCGGCGCATCTTTCTCCTGGGCCAGCTGTTCCAGGTTGGCCTCGCCCGACGAGATTGCCCGGAAGAGCTGGTCGATTTCATTTTGTGAGAGAACCTCAGCCAAGGGGGGCAGCCTCCTAACATCGTTTGGGCATCGACGCCTCCGGCTTTCGCCGCAGGGCAAAGGGTGAAAGAACCTATATGTACTAATTACCCTTGATTATACCAGATATAGCATGTACTAGACAAATTTCTTAAAAAAATAACACAATAGAAAGGGTCGTGCCCATGGAATCGCCTTCCATGCGCTCGACCCTTTCTGCATGCCGAAAGAACGGCGGCTATTTCTGCCTGTGTGCTGTGGGTCGCTGGCCGTCGTCGGGTTCCACCACAGGAGGAACCTCCAGCGTATAGCGGCGGCGATAAGCCACCACGCGGTTGATGACCTCTTGGGCTCTTTCCTCCACGACCAGGCGCACGCCTGTGGTCAGCGTCAGAACGGTGTCTGGCGTCTCCTCGATGAATTCGATGAGATCGGCGTTGACGTAGAGAACGGATTGATTGAGCTTGGTTACCTTGATCATGCTACCGCCTTTGGCGCCGGGCGCCGTCGTAAAATCAGGTCAGTTTGATGCTAACGCTTGAGGTTGACCAACTCTTCCAGCAGGGAGTCCGACGTGGTGATGATGCGGCTGTTGGCCTGGAAGCCGCGCTGCGTTGTGATCATGTCGGTGAACTCCTTGGCAAGGTCCACGTTGCTCATCTCCAGGGCGCCGGGGTTCAGCGTGGCCGCGCCATCCACGCCGGGCAGCGTGACGGTGGGGGCGCCGGAGTTGTTGTTGGGGCTGTAGAGGTTCTCGCCGACTTTTTCCAGCGAGTTCTGGTTGTTGAATGTCGCCAGCTCGATCGTCGCGATCGTAACCTTGTCGCCGTCGTCGTCCACGCCGATGACGTTGCCGTTTTTATCCACCGTCACGTCATGATACAGGGCCGAATCGATCGTGATGTCGGTATGCTGAACCGTTACGGCCGGCGTCGCGGGATCGTTGTCATGGTCCACATTGTACATCGTGCCCTGCACCTTGAAGCCGTTGGCGTTCACGAGGTTGTTGTTGCTGTCGGTCGTGAAGTTGCCGGCACGGGTGTAGAAACTGTTGGCGCCATCATTGACGATGAAGAAGCCGTCGCCCTCGATGGCCAGGTCCAGCGGCGCGCCGGTGTATTGCGAACCGGTGCGGGTGTGCAGCACGTCCACGGTGGCCAGCGAAACGCCCAGGCCAATCTGCTGGGGGTTGCTGCCGCCGGCGGTGGCCGTGGCCCCGGTGGCGGGCTTGATGGTCTGGCTGTAGATATCCTGGAAGACCACACGGCTGGCCTTGAAGCCGATCGTGTTGACGTTGGCGATGTTGTTGCCGATGACGTCCATGCGCACCTGGTGGTTGCGAAGGCCGGAAACGCCGGAATAAAGAGAACGAAGCATCGATGGTACCTCCTAGTATTTTAAGGTCAGCCTGCGGCCGTTTCGGTCACCGCTGTGATATCGTTGATGTGCACGAGTTTGCCGTCCACGGTGGCCATGGGCTGGCCATTCTCCAGGCTCACGCTGGTCACCACGCCGGTAATGGTCTGCTTCTCACCGTTTTCATCCAGATAGCTGGCGGTGACTGTCTTGCCTATGAGCAGGGCGCTCTGCAGCACGGTGGCGCTGCCGGCGTCGGGCTCCACAACCATGCTGGCGGATAGAGGCACCAGCTTGTCTCCAACGATGAGATAGGGCGCGCCGCTGACCGTTGTAACGCCGGTGACGACGCCGCTGATGGTGGTCTGCTGCCCTGTTTCGTCGACCATGGAGGCGGTTACGGTCTTGCCCAGCAGCGAATAGGCCTGCGTATAGCCAAAGCCAGAATTGAGCTGCTGCATCTGCTCCAGGGAGCTGAACTGCGCCATCTGGGCGATGAAGTCCTTGTCCTCCATGGGAGCGGTGGGGTCCTGGTTCTGCAGCTGCGCTACGAGGATTCGCAAGAACGCATCCCTGCTGAGCGAAGCGTCGGTGGCGGCCGCAGAGGAAGTGGCGCTTCCCTGCGAGGAGAGCATAGTAGCAATGCTGTTGATGTTCATGTTCCCTCCGTCAGGCCAGATAGTTGATCGTGCCGCTGCGCCAGAACTGCTCATAGGCCTGCGCGGCGCGCACGGTGTCGGCTTTGTCCGCCGCGTCCAGGCTGGTCGCCGCGCGCCGGCGCTGCTCCCGGGGGTTCTGGTTGTGCCGGGAGGACGTTGAATGGTCCAGCATGCCGCCGGCAGCGGTGTCATGGGCCACCAGCACCGTCACATCTTTGACGCCCTGCTGCTGCAGAGCGGTGGTCAAGCTTGGCGCCTGGGCCTGGAAAGCCTCCTGCACGCCGGCGTTGCTGGCGCTGATGCGCGCCACCAGGCTGCCCTCTTCCAGCGTGAGCTTGATGACGACCTTGCCCAAAAAGTCGGGCTTCAGATGAATCTCCATCTCGCTGCGAGGCCCCCGGCGCAGGGTGCTCAGCGTGTCCACCATGGTGTCGAAGGCCTCTCCCAGCGTGCGGGTGACGCTGTGGGCTTGCGGTTCCCGAACGGTTTGCTGCGCCCTGTGGGGCGCGGCGAACGGCAGAACGGAGGCTGCCGCATCCTGCGTGGGCGCACCTTGGCCGGCGCTGTCGGAGCTGTTCTGGCCGGTGGCGGCGCTTTGTTCCTCTTCGCCGGAGGACACGGCAGCCGCGGAGATCAACGGGTTGGCGGTTTCGGCGGATGCCGTGGAAGCCACGGCTGCGGATGATACGGCCGGCCGCGCCGAAGCGGCTTGCTCCGCGGACTGCGTTTCGCTGTGCATTGCAGCATTGTGTGCCTGAGCCGGCAGCGCAACCTGCGGCGCAACGGTCTGCGCTTCTGGCGGCATTGCGGCCTGCGGAGCGGGCTGTGTTGCCCCAAAGCTGCTGAGCGCGGCGCGAAGTTTTATCGCCGTGCCGATGTCCAGCCGGGCTTGCGGCAGCGTTGCGGGTTGCTCGGGGGTTGGGCTGGCCTCGTTGGCCAGCAGGTTGTCCAGCAGCATCCGGACCTGCGCCACGGCGTCGTCAGCGCCTTCTTGGCCGGCAAGCGCAGCGTTCAGGGCCTGGTCGGCATGGTCTGCGCCCGTGGCCCGGGTCTGCACGGCATCGGCCAGGCGGGCGGCAAAAGCCTCAGCCTCGCCGGCGTTCATACCCAACCCCTGCAGCAGCGTGATCAGCCGTTCATTGTGGGGTTGGGCGCTCATGGCAGTCAGCGTGTCTGGAGCAGAGCCGGCGGCCATTTGGGGTTCCTCGGCCACAGGCTGGAAAGGCTGCGGTTGGGCGATCAGCGCCGCCAGCAGCAGCGCCGCCAACGGGTTGGTCGCGTCGGCCGAGGCGTTTTTTCCCTTATCCGCCGGCTCGACGCCCAGCAGGCTTGCGGCAATGGCCGCAAATTCGCCGCCGTCCTCCTGCGGAGGAACCGCCTTCGAGGGCAGCGTACGGGCGGTTGCCATCGCCTGCTGTATCATCAATGGATTCAATGTGTCACCTCCCGAAAGGAGAATGGGGAATTCCTATTGCATGAGCTGGGTAATTTCGTAAGCCTTCTTGGCATCCATGGCGGCCAGGATCTCGGCCGCCTTGTCCGGGTCCAGCGCAGAAAGGATGTCGGCGACTTCCCGGGCCATGGTTGCCTTGGAGAGGATGGCCGCGGCGGTATCGGCTTCCATGGCGGCGTAGATTTCCGTTAAGGAGCTGGCCGGCGCAGGCGTGGGCGCGGCGGAGGCCGCGGCCGATGCGCTGGCTTGGGCGGCCTGGGCGCTCTGTTTGGCCTGCAATTCCTTTTGCGCCTTGCTCAGTGCCGCGGATGCCTTGTCCAGCGCCGCCTGGTCGTCCTTCAGCTTGGCCTCGGCCTGGTTCAGCGCCTTCTGACGGGTTTCCAAAACCTTGGCTGCCCGGGCGTTGTCCGCCCCCAGCGTGCTCAGGTAAGCCACGACCTGCGGCGTGACGCCGCCTACATTGAAGTAGACAGCCGCTGCGGCGCCGCCCACCAGCAGCAGCGCAACCAATGCTGTGATCGCCGCCGCGCCGGCCGCTCCCAAGGGGCGTTTGGCCTTCTTGGGCGGGGTCTTGGGCGGAGTCGGTGGTTTTTTCGTTGCGCCGGGCTTGGCCAGCGAGGGATTCGCCGACATGGAGTTCTCCTGATGCGATTTTTTATGGATGCGCCTGGGCTATTGCGAAGCCCGTTGGGTGGTTTGAAAGGAAACGAAATCGCCTATGAGCTTGTCGTCTTCCAACTGCGCGTCGGCGAGGTATTGCTGGTACTGCTTCTCCTTGACCTTCTGAAGCATGTTGATGTCCTTGAGCACCTCCACCAGGCGGGCGCGGCACTCTTCCAGCTTCTGCTGCGCCTGGGCAATGCGCCTGTCCTGCGAGCGCAGCTCATCTGTCATCCGCCGCAGATATACGGCGAACTGCTGCGCCTCGGTCACCGTCACGCCGCCGCCCATCTTCTGGCTCAAGGCTCGTGCGGCGCTGTCCCGGCTGTGCTCCATGCGGGCTTTCTCGTCCTGCAGGTCGTTCAGCTCCCGGGTGAGCTCCAACATGCGGTGGCGCTCCTGCTTTTCCAGCAGTTCCTTTACGTGCAGCAGCGCGTGCAGCGTGAAAACGAACTTCCTCATGGCCGCTCACCGGTGATGGCCCGCAGCATGTCGATGGTCTGCTCAAAGGTGCTGACCTCTCGCACGCCCTGCTGCAGCAGTTGGTTGATCCGGGGGTTCAGGCGGATGGCCTCGTCGATTTCTGGGCTGCTGCCCTGCTTGTAAGCCCCTATGCTGATCAGGTCCTGCGCGTCGCGATAGGTTGCCATACGGTTCTTGATCTCGTTGGCGCAAGCCAGATGCTTGGAATCGGCGATGTCGGGCATCAGGCGGCTGACGCTGGCCAGCACGTCGATGGCCGGATAATGGTTGCGGTTGGCCAGGCTGCGGCTGAGCACGATGTGCCCGTCCAGAATGCCGCGGACCGTGTCGGCCACGGGCTCGTTCATGTCGTCGCCGTCCACGAGCACCGTGTACAGCCCCGTGATGGAACCTTTGTCCGAGTTGCCGGAGCGTTCCAGCAGCCGGGGCAGCTGGGCGAACACCGAGGGCGTGTATCCCCTGGACACCGGTGGTTCGCCGATGGCCATGCCGATTTCCCGTTGGGCCATGGCATAGCGGGTCAGGGAATCCATGAGCAGCAGCACGTTTAGCCCCTGGTCTCGGAAGTACTCGGCGATGGCCGTGCCGATCAGGGCCGACTTCACCCGCACGATGGCGGGCTGGTCGCTGGTCGCGATGACCAGAACGGACTTGCTGAGCCCTTCCTCCTGAAGGTCCTTTTCCAAAAACTCGTTGACCTCGCGGCCGCGCTCGCCCACCAGCGTGATGACGTTGATATCGGCTTGCGCATGGCGTACGATGCGGCCCAGAAGCGTGCTTTTGCCCACGCCGCTGCCGGCGAAAATGCCTACGCGCTGCCCGCGGCCGCAGGTCAGAAGCGCGTCCACCGCCCGCACCCCCAGCGGCAGCACTTCGCTGATGC
>JAEZSC010000110.1 GCA_023422005.1 Bacillota bacterium
ATGGGTTCCGCTACAGGAATAACCGTGATAACATGATGTCGGTCACAGGTTCGCTCCGAAGGAGGTAAATCATGGACGCATTGCAGGCCATCTTCACCCGGCGCAGCATCCGCGCCTACACCGGCGAAGCCATCACAGACGAGCAACTGCGCACAATCCTGCGGGCGGGCTTTTCCGCGCCCACGGCCATGAACCGGCGTCCGTGGCACTTCATCGTGCTGCGCAAGCCCGAGACGCTGCAGGCCGTCACGGCCTTCCATCCCTATTCCAAAATGCTGCCCCGCGCCGGCTGCGGCATCCTCGTGTGCGGCGACAAAGATCTGAACGCCAATGAATACTACCTGGCCGAGGACGGCTCCGCCGCTATGGAGAACATGCTGCTGGCCGCCCACGCGCAGGGCCTGGGCGCTGTGTGGTTGGGCGTATTCCCCCGCGATGAGCGCGTGGCGCCACTGCGGGCGCTGGCGGGCCTGCCGGAGCACGTGCTGCCCATCGGGCTTATGGCCGTAGGCGTACCCGCGGAAACCCGCGAGGCGCCAGACCGCTACGAGGCGGACAAAGTACACTTCGAGCAGTGGTGAACCATGGCGAAGCTTATTAAGATCTACAGCGAGAACAACGTGTTCCAACTGGCGGACACGCTCAAGCGCAACCGCAAGAAACGCTCCTCCGAAGGTCTGTTCTTCGTGGAGGGCGTGCAAGCGCTCAACTTCGCCGCGCAATACGGCTGGCAGATCGATTCCTTTTTGTTCTCCAGCCAGCGGGGCATGAGCGGCTGGGCCAGGGACATGCTCAAGAACACGCCCGCCCGGCAGCATGTGGACATGCCCGCGGTGCTGCTGGAGAAGCTCAGCGACAAGGAGGAGGAAACCTCCGAACTGATGGCGCTGGTTGCCATGCGCCCCAACGACCTGGGGCGCATCCCCGTGGGGCCGGACTTGCTGGCGCTGGTGTTCGACCGCCCCAGCAGCCACGGCAACCTGGGCGCCATCCTGCGCTCGTGCGAATCCCTGAAGACAAACGGCCTGGTGATCACCGGCCACGCTGTGGACCTCTACGACCCCAAGGTCATCCGCGCCAGCATGGGCACGTTCTTCGCGGTGCCGGCGCTGCGGCTGGAATCGCAGAAAGAACTGGAGCAGTGGTTCGCGGCGCTCAGCGCGCGGCTGCCGGGCTTCCAACTGCTGGGCTCCTCGGCCAAGGGCGAGCGCCTGATCGACCAGGCAGACCTTAAGCGCCCAACGGTGCTGCTGCTGGGCAACGAGACCTGGGGCCTGAGCGCCGCTTACAAGGAGCTGTGCCACGAGCTGGTGCGCATCCCGATGTACGGTACGATCACGTCGCTCAATGTCAGCTGTGCGGCTTCCATCATGCTGTATGAGGCGGACCGGCAGCGGCGGATGCAAAACCCATAATATAGTGTTATAATAATCCCTATCCGCTGATGAAGGGGGTTGTGTTGGTCCGACGATTTCTCAAAAAGTACGGATGGCGATATCTCCCCGGGGCATTGTTCCTGCTGCTGTCTTCCTATATCCAAGCGCTGGCGCCGTTGGCACTGGGTCGTGCCATCGATGAGCTGAGCGCCTCCCCCATCCTCAAAGAAGCCGTTTTCCACCAGGTTCTGCTGATCGTGTTGATCGCGCTGTGCGCATTCACCACGCGGTTCATCTGGCGCTATTTCATCATCGGCAATGCCCGCAACGTGGAATGCTATATCCGCGAGGAGCTCTTCTCCCATCTGCAGGGCATGCCGCCGGATTTCTTCAACCATCAGAAAACCGGAGACCTGATCGCCTACGCCATCAACGACGTGAACGCCGTGCGCATGACCTTCGGCCAGGGCGTCGCGCAGCTGCTAAGCGGCGTGGGCGTGGGCTTGTTTTCCGTGCTGTCCATGGCCAACGATGTACAGCCCACGCTTACACTGATCGCGCTGCTGCCCATCGCGCCGGCATTGCTGGCTGTGTATTTCATCGGCAGCCAGGTGCAGCGCAAATTCCGCCGGGTGCAGGAGCGCTTTGCGGAGATCTCCGGCACCGTGCAGGAAAACATAGCAGGCATGCGCGTGATCAAGGCCTTCGCCCAGGAAGAAGAGCACGTCCGAACCTATACCGCCCAGAGCGAGGAAATGCGGCAGGCCAACATGTCGCTGGTGCGCACGTCCTCGGCGCTGGAGCCCATCATTATGATGCTGTTCGGTGTGAGTTTCCTGATTACGCTGCTTTATGGCGGCGGCCTGGTGCAGCGCGGCGCCATCAGTTTGGGCAGCTTCGTCGCTTTCAACAGCTATCTTCTGATGATCATTCACCCGGTATTGTCGGTGGCCCGCGTGGTCAACTTGTTTCAGCGCGGCATGGCTTCGCTGCGCCGCCTGGGCGCCGTGCTCAACCGTCCGGGGATTCCGCTGGAAGAGTACCGGGAACTCCCGCAGCGCCTGCAAGGTTCCATCCAGGCGCAAGGGCTGACCTTCCGCTATCCCGACGCCCAGAGCAACGCGCTGGAGAACATCTCCTTCTGCGTGCAGCCCGGCCAGGTGCTGGGCATTGTGGGGGCCACCGGCTCGGGCAAGACCACGCTGGCCCATCTGCTCATGAAGCTCTATGATACGGAGCCGGGCATGCTCTGCCTTGATGGGCAGGACATCACTACCCTGCCGGCCAAGGGCCTGCGCGAATACATGACCTATGTGCCCCAGGACGGGTTTCTGTTCAACGCCACCGTGGAGGAGAACATACGCTTTTATACGCCGGGCTGCACCCACGAGGACGTGGTGCACGCGGCGGAACTGGCCGGCCTGGCAAAGGACATGGGCAGCCTTGCCGCGGGATATGAGACGCCGGTGGGCGAGCGCGGCGGCCACCTTTCCGGCGGGCAGAAGCAGCGCGTGGCCATCGCCCGGGCGCTGGTTCGGGACCCCTCCGTCCTGATCCTGGACGATTCCTTAAGCGCAGTGGACAACGAGACCGAGCGCCTGATACTGGGCAACCTCAGGAAGTTTTTCCCCGGCCGCACGGTCGTCGTGATCAGCCATCGCCTGAGCGCCGTGGAGCAGGCGGACAACATACTATGCCTGGAGCAGGGCCGCGTGGCCGAGCAGGGCACCCACGACCAGCTGATGGCGCTGGACGGCTTGTATGCGGATTTCTATAAAAAGCAAACGGAGCGGGACAATGGCAATGGGAACGGCTAAAAAACCGTCGAGCATCCGGCGCATGGCTGCCCTGACGCTGCCATACTGGCGGCCGCTGCTGCTGTGCGCGCTGCTGGTGCTGATGGTAAACGGCGCGGAGCTCCTAAAGCCCTACCTGCTCAAGGTGCTCATAGACGACTTTTTGGCCGGCGGGCAGACGCCCTCCGGGCTGCACTCCCCCACCGGCCTGTCCGTGGCCTATTTTGCCGTCATCGTCGTGGGCGCGCTCAGCGGGCTGTTCCAGGCGCGGCTCATCAACCGCGTGGGGCAAAGCATCTTGCACGGGTTACGGGTGAAAATATTCAGCCACATCCACCACATGACGCTGACGGTACTGGACAAATTCAGCACCGGCCGGCTCATCACCCGCGCCACCAACGACGTGGAGACGCTCAACGAGTTCTACTCCGACGTGCTCATCAACCTGTTCCGCGATTTCTTCCTGCTGGCCGGCATCGTCATCGTGATGCTGCAGATGGACGCAAACCTGGCGCTGGTGGGCTTCACGACGGTGCCATTGATCCTGCTGGTCACGCTGACGGTCAAGCGGTTCCTCAAGCGGAACTTCACGAAGATGAAGGCGCTGATCAGCCGGATCAACGGCTTCTTCGCGGAGAACATGGCGGGCATGCGCATCGTGCAGGCCTTCAACCGGCAGAAGGAAAAGTACGACGAGTTTCGCGAACTGAACCGGCGCTATTACAAGACGACGATGATGCAGGTCACGATGAACAGCGTGCTTCGCCCGGTTATGGAGGTCATCAACTCGCTGACCATCGCGCTGCTGATCCTGTACGGCTACAACCGCATCAGCGGCGGTTTGCTGGAGGTCGGCGTGCTCTATGCCTTCACAACCTACATCAAGCAGTTCTTCGACCCCATCAACGATCTGGCGGAGAAGTACAACACGATACAATCCGCGCTGGTTTCAGCCGACCGCATCTACGAGCTGCTGGACGACCCCACCCCGCTGGAAGACCTGGACGCCGGCTCCCATGGCGGAGCGGTACGCGGGCAAGTGGAGTTCCGGCATGTGTGGTTCGCCTACGAGGGCGAGAACTGGGTGCTGCAGGACGTGTCCTTTACCGCCGACATCGGCGACAGGATTGCCTTTGTGGGCGCCACCGGCGCCGGCAAGACCACGATTATAAGCCTGATCTCCCGTTTTTATGAGCCCCAGCGCGGCGAAATCCTCGTGGACGGTGTGCCGCTCTCGCAATGGAAGCTGGGCGACCTGCGCCGGGGCGTTTCCGTGGTGCTGCAGGATGTTGTGCTGTTCTCCGGCACCATCGCCGACAACATCCGCGTGAACGCAGACATGGGCGATGAGGAAGTGCTGGACGCGCTGCGGCAGTCCATGGCGCTGGAGTTCGTCATGGAGCAGCCCAACCAGCTGTACACCGACGTGGCCGAACGCGGCACGACGTTCTCCGCCGGCGAGCGGCAGCTGCTGTCCTTCGCCCGCGCCATCGTACACAACCCCGCCATCCTCGTGCTGGACGAGGCCACCGCCAACATCGATTCCGCTACGGAGCAGAAGATACAGGCCTCCATCGAGAACATCTCCCGGGACAGGACGATGATTTTCATCGCCCACCGCCTCTCCACGATACAGAACTGCCGGTGCATCTATGTGATGAACCGCGGCCGCATTGTGGAAAGCGGTTGCCATGAGGCACTGCTGGCGCAGGGCGGCCTGTACCGCAAGCTGTATGAGGCGCAGTTCGACGAGCAGGCCATCGCCGGATAAAACACAAACCCCGGAGCCGTGTATGCGGTTTTCCGGGGCAACGTCGTTCATCGATATTATGCTTCCCTATGCTTTGTTGTTCTTACGGTTCAGTATCTCCAGTGCCCGCTCAATCGCCTCGAGCACCGCGATGTCGTTCTTCGCGATCTGTGAGAGCGTCAACTCCACCATCTCTCCAAAATACCCCGCATAGTGCCTGGTCCAATCCGCCCGTTCTTCCAGGCCGATGAGCGCCCACGCCAGGTCATGGGTGTAGCCGTAATACGGCCCACCGATCTTTGCGCATATCTCATCCAACGCCGGGTCTTTGAGCTCCTCCACATCGCGTTTGCGGAACACCTCCGCGAAATTATGGCTGTTGAACGTATGCCACATCGTGTCGGCCACGCGCTTCATTCGCGCTTTCCGCTCTTCCGGACTGGCTTTGCCCAGGCTGTCCGAGGTGTACAGGCCCATCTTCTCTGTGTAGCCGCCCCACAGGTTTTCTCGGATGTTGTACTCCATGACCCGGCGGATGCGCTCCAGCCCGTCTCTGAACGTATGGCGGGGCGCAATTTTTTCACCGACGACGTACAGCGCGACCAGCTCATCATAGGAGGGTGCGCCTTGGGGTTTCCCCTGCGCGTTGGAGAAATCGGGGCAGATCAGGGTGTCGCCGTCATAACCGGTCAGGACGCGGAAGTGCCCGGCGCCCGCTGGAACCTTGGCGATGACAGGCTTGCCGGCGTTTATGGACGCGACGACCGCACCCTGAAACGCGGCGGGGTCGTGGAGCTTACGGTATTCATACCCGGCAAAGCCGAACAGGAAGTCCACCGTGTCATTGGTGCCACCGTCATAAAAATCTGTTTCGCAGATCATGTTCTGCATCTCGGTCGGCTGGCCGTCAAAGCGGCAGCGCAGGGAACTGCGCCCGCACATCGTATCGAACAGAAAAAACCACCTCTCCTGCATCGCCACCGGTGTGTTGCCGCAGTTGCCACAGCCGTCGCACTGCCCGGCATCGCGTTGATTGCACGGATACTCGCTGATGCCGGTGATCGCGATGCTCTCCAGGAAGAGGTACATGGAGGTAAAGCAGTTGATGAAGGTCGTCGCGGCGAAACCGCTGAAGGGAATTTTAAAATCCAACTCTTTTGTCATATCTGACACCGCCTATTTCGGCAAATTCTCGTTCAGGAGATGCAGAACCGTGTTCATGCACTCCGCCGCCTCGCGGATCTTCGCCGCGATTTTACCGCGCCTGCTCTTGTCCTGCAAAGCTTCAAGCGTTACATTGAAGCCTCCGCCGAGGGCTTCCAGATCGTTGCCGTTGTCATTGTTCCAGATGTCAGCCGTCCGCTTGTACAGCTTTCGCACGTCCTCCAGAAAGCTCAAATCGGGGTTCAGCTCCTGCGCCCTTTCCAGGAAGGAATGAACGCAGCTTCCGTTGGTCGCCATGTTGCAGATGTTGCTCACATGTGCCGCCCAATCGTCAAATTCCTCGGGCTTCACGCCGTCGAACTTCCCGTTATCAATGCCCTCGGCCCAGGCGCGGAAGGCCTCCGGGCCGAAGCAGTATGCATCGGTTTTCACGGTGAGCAACCTTGGCATATCGAAGATCACGTCCCGGTAAACTTGCGCGAGCTTCACCGAGCGTTTCTTTTCGCCGATGAATAGCCACCCCTGGGCGCAATGGGGCAAAGCAGTATTCTCAGTGATCACTTGTTCGATCGGAACGCGTTCGGGCTCGATTTTGTCTCCCGTCAGGAAAAGCAGGGTCTTGCCATACTCCTCATAACCGACATAGATGCCCCACGGCGGCCCGCCATGGGTGACCGCTATGACGGGCACGCCCTTGTCGATATACGCCATGAGCGTCTGAACATACATTTCTTTGTTGGCAGACAGCTGTTTCCCTGCAACGAAGGTACTGGCGTAACCGCATTTCTCAAAGATTCCTTCAAAATAACCGCCGCCTTCGCTGTCAAACATGCAAGCCGATACGGCTTCGCCTTTGTATTCATCATAAGAATAAACCTGCGCCAGGATATCCCCGGTAAGCCCGGCAAAGAACCAGTAGCCAAAATCCGGTTCGCCGGCGAATTCCCCGACGGATTCCATGACATACCTGGCACAGCCATTGAACCAATAGTTTTCACCGAACTCGCTGGTAATGAACCTGTGGATGTTGGGGATGCGATTGTTGCTCTGTTTGGTGACCATCCTAAGCGCTCCTTCTTTGATCTTCGTTTTGGGTGTTTGCGCGAGCTGGGAAACACGGATCGATCGAAAGTACCGTTTGATAGAGCTGTCGGAACTGATAAGGATGGGACGCGCATGCTGACGGCGCAAGTCCGCCGCCATGTAAGGGAAATTTACTCCGCAATAGCGAAGCTCACCGTTGATGATGACCGCGAAATGCTTGAGCCCCACGATCCATGTGAGATGGTTATAGACCCCCGGATGTATCCCGCCGCGCTTTGGGTATCTGTAATAATCGCAGAAAACCGGCTGATGAAAGCAAATAGCCTCCTGGGACAGTCTCTCGTCGGGGTTGTTGTCCATATTGATACCAAACAGATAATTCAAATCCTCACCGTGATGAAAGCGAACGCTTCCCTCGTTTCTGCCATGGCCGTATCCTCCGCTCTCCTCGCCGATCCGGAACTCGATATCCACACGGAAAGGCAGCTTCACCGCCACACCTGTGGACAACACCCGGGTCGATATCCAGGAGATGTATTCCGCCTCTCCCTTCTCGGTCACGCGGTAATGAGGGCGGTTGATCGGTATCAGCTTGTCCATCGGAACATCCTTGGTCCAGAGAACCGGGTTGGCTTTCTCTATTTCCTCCAGCGTTATGGAGCCGGGGGGCAGTTCCTCCGGTTTTTCGTAAAGCGAGGGGTCGGCCAGCCGCTTCTTTACGGGTATAAACAGCGCAACAAGCTCCCGCCTATCGTCAGGCGATATCAGGGTTTCCAGCATCGCCTGATGGCGCAAGCCGCCGCCTGGAACGTAATCGATCTCGTAGTATTTGTTATCGTCAAAGCAGGAAACCAGGGAGCGGAACCGCTGGCCCAAATCCTCATCAAGGTAAACGTTGGCCGTCGCAAACAAACCGCCCTCGAACGTGTCCTCCAAGTATGGACTGTTGTTTATGAAATCGCCGTCGACCCGTAGAATTAAAACGTCGCCCATATCCGTTTGGTATTCGTACTGCTCATGCCTGCCCGGTTCGCCGGGGGCAATGCCCTGCGACTGCACCCAATGCCAAAAGCCATCCGGGTCGGTCACGTCGGGATTCTCCTTCAACCGCGAAGACAAAACGCGCATGGCGGGCAGGTATATGATGGACGGTTCCACCGGTTTTGCCAGCTTATCCGAAATGGTTTCCAAATCATCATAAGATACAGGTTTGCTATCATCCGCAATCGTGTCCGCGTCTTCTAGCTCCTGATTGACAAGGGCCTCGTAAAGGAGCGGCAAGGCGGATATTCTCTTGATACCGTGCGTGAGCATGGCCTGCAAAAACTCGTCTGTCAAACGCTTGAGGTCGGATAAGGCGTTTGTTTCCCTGTCTATTTGCCGAATGCGGTTGACGAACACCTCCACAACCACGCTCATATCTTCGCTCTCATAGATGCGCAGGATATCCCTAATGGGGATCATCATCTTTCGAAGGACGATGATCTGCTTCAGGCGCTGGATATTCGCTTCGTCGAAAAAGCGATATTTCTCAGCGGGCAACCGGATGCTCTGAATCAGCCCAGCTTCCTCGTAATAACGCAGGCTCCGCGAGGTGAGGCCAAGCTGAAGCGTAAGGTCGGTGATTTTGACCAAATCCATACAAAGCACCTGCCTGTTCCTTTTGTTATGGAGCAATCATATCACTTGACGCAGCGTCAAAGTCAACAAAGAAGCGAGCGTTGCGGATAAACAAAAAACGGGGCCTTGCTTGGACCCCGTTTCAATGACAGTAGTAGTTTATTGCGATTTATTTATCTCGTTTGTGCCCCATACCGGTCAGCTCCTTGAAGAAGTTGCCCAGGCGCTCTTTGCGGCTGGTGTTGACGGCCACCAGCAGGAACAGCAAGCCCAGAACAGCTACGATGCCGACGATCCAGCCGATGCTTGAGCCGGCAGTGCGGTTGCTGGCGGCGTTCTGGTTGCGCACCTGCTCGGCGTTGGGGTCCTGGTTCTGCTGCTGGTTGTTGGCAGCACCCTTGTTGGCGCTGGCGTTGGGCGCTGCGGTACCGCCGCCTTCGCCTCCACTGGCGCCCAGGTAGGTCGCCACGACGTCGGCGACAAAGTTCGTGGATTCCAGCGCCCGCCCCTTATCCATCGTATGGGTGCCGAATTCCATCAGCATGGCGTTGGGCGTCAGGTCCTGGTTGTAACTGCCCTTGCCAATGTAAATATCCTTGACAAGTCCAGGATACTTTTTGTCAGCGATTTGTTTGAGCTTCTTTGCCGTTTCCTCGTTGGCGGCCTTATTCTGGTTGCTGCGACCCACAACGAAGCGTATGCGGCTGGCTGCCTCACCCTTGATGTCCTTGTCGTATTCCTGCGCGTTGGGCACACCGTCGCGGTGGATGTCCAACAGCATGTCCGGCTGCTTTTCCTCCATCAGGTTCATGGCTGTCTGGCGGCTGCGCCGGTAAGCTCCGGCATCATGGGGTTCATGAGGCGTGTCGTCCACAATGGCGTCCACGCCTTTCTTCTTAAGCGCCTCGGTCAGCTGGTTGGCCACATCCACGATACCGCCTTTTTCCGGCTTTGCCTCAGCTCCATCGCCTGGCACATAGGATTCGGACGTGTGGGTGCAATACAGCGCCACCTTCTTCTGCCCCTGCTGCGCCACAGTGGAGAGCATCGCATCGTCAAAGCCCTCCCAGAGCACCACATCCTCCACGTAGCGGGCAATGGCGGTGAAGCGCACATCGTCGACCTGCACCACGCGGTAACGCTTGTTGTCCTGAGAGATGTACTCGTCGTCGATGCTGACAGCGCCACCGATTGTAAACAGCGTCTGCCCCTCCTGGGTCAGCACGGTGAAATACCCGCCGGGCGTGGAATACCAGTCGTCCGCCGCCGCAACGGAGCCCATGCCCACGGTCAGCAGCAGCGAGACCAAAAGTGCGATAACAGCCTTACTCCTCGTCATCATGGGGCCCTCCCTGCTTGGCCGGCACAAACTCGCCGTCGTCAAATTCATATTCGCCGCGCTTGGCGCTGCCGCCCTGCAGGCGCTCGCGGACCTCGCCGATGACCTCAGCCAGCAACACTGCCAGCAAGCCAGATATCACTACTACATCCATGGCGCCGCCGCCGCCAAAGCGGATGGGCGTGGCCGTGAGGCCGTTGAATGTGTTGAGGATGCCCTGGGTTGCGTCGCCAAGCAGCACGCCCACGACACCGCCGATAAAGGCGGCCCGTCGGGACCGGCCGAACAGATACGCGATGAAGCCAGCCACCAGACCATAAATATAGTTGACCTCGAATGGCATCGTAGAAGGCTCCGCCGGCCAAAGACGCCCAACGCCGAACACCGCCGCGCCGGAGAGCACCGAGGCAAAAATGCTGCGCCAGCGCTCCTTAGCCGTATCGGCTTTCACGAACAGATAGATACACAGCGCCAGCGGTACCAGCGCACCGCCGATGTTGACCTGCACACGGCCAAGCTGTATGTCGGGAATGAGCCCGCCTACGAAGATCGCCGCGACGAACAGCAGCGCCTGGCGGTCTGTCAAGCGCATGCGGTCCAGCACGCGTTGCGCCACGCCGAACACAATGAGCAGCGTGACCGCAATGAGCAGAATATAACCAATGGGCATCGTTACGCACCTCCTGATGAATGAGCGTAGTTTTCCCCAACAAAAGGCCGATATGCCAACGGCGGCGGGCAATGATATCCAGAATCGCCACGGTTGGGGCGGGTTGCATGAATGTGCCAATCGGTTCGAAGCTGTGTTACAATAAAACAAAAAAGCCGACAAACGCACATTGGCTGACGGCGCAAAGGAGAGAGTATGACCGACGGACTGCCCTCGATCGCCCAGGCGGAAGCGCTGCTGCAGGAAGGCTGGAAGATCAACCCCGGCCCCTGGGCGGACCACTGCCGCATGGTGGGCCGCGCCGCGCGGATCATCGCGGAGCACTGCCCGGGAATGGACCCGCAGCGCGCGCAGGTGCTGGGAATGCTGCACGACATCGGCCGCCGCTTCGGGCCCATGGACATGAACCACGTAGTGCTGGGCTATCGCTTTGCGCTGGAACATGGCATGCCGGGCGTCGCCCGCATCAGCCTGACCCATTCCTTCGCGATACAGGACGTGCAGTGCGCTGCCGGCAACTGGGATTGCCCAGCTGCCGACGTGGACATGGTGCGCGAATACCTTGCGGCGATAGAATATGACGATTATGACCGGCTGATTCAATTGGCCGATTATTTGGGCATAGCCGGCGGCTTCACAACGCTGGAGCCCCGTATGGTGGATGTGACGCTGCGCAGGGGCTTCAACGCCTGGACGCTGGAAAAATGGCGCGCGGCCTATCGCCTGCTGGATTATTTTGAGGACAGGATGGGCCAGCCGCTCTACCCTCTGCTGCCGGGCCTGGCCGAACGCGTGCTGCGCCGCGGGCGATAAAACAAACGCCCGCCGTTGTGATCAGCCCCGTGCCGGCGATCAGCCACAGATACCGATAACCCACCCACTCAGAGACGAAAAAGCCGCACAGCGAGGCGAACAACCCGCCGATCTGCAAAACCAGCGAGAATAAGGAAAGGATGCCCGCACGCCCGTCTGACGGAGCCGCGCAGTTGAGCAGCGTGCTTTCCGCCACGCTTCCATTCCCCAGAAAAAAGTAAGCAATCATATACACAACTGCAAAAAGCAACGGGTGAGACGCGAAGAAAAGGGCAATGAGGCCCACCCCGAACAGTGCCTTGAGCGCCAGCAGCACCGCCTCCCCATGGTGCGGCCAACGCAGCAGCAGGCGCTGAGCGCATTTGCTGCCCAGTATCACGGCCGCAAAACCGATGCAACTGACAGCGCCCAGGCCCCAGGACGCATCGGCCATGGCGGTGAACGCCGGCTGCCAGTAGGTCTCCACCGAGAGCAGCGCAAAGCCCGTGACGAATGCCAGCAGGAACAGCATGCGCACGGCGCCCCGCTGCGCCAGGAACCCAAAGCTCTCTCTGGCTTGCCGGACAAACTGCCGCATAGGGTTGTTGGCGACGCCACTTTCCTTCCGGGCGCGCGGCCGCTCGCGCACGCACAACGCCGTCAACAGCATCAGCACCGGATAGATGCACAGATTGGCGATCAAGTTGCCGGCATACCCTGTGCCGACGCCGGCCAGCAGCCCGCCGGCGATGGCGCCCACCGCCAAGCCGGCGCTCTCCAACATGTTGAGCTGCCCGGTCACCTTGGCCAGCGAACCGGCGTCGCTCTCCACCGCTTCATCGATAGCCAGAGCATCCAGACTGCCGGAGGAGAACGCCCTGCCCAGGCCATTGGCGACGATGGCGCACAGCACGCCCGCAAAGGAATGGGAAAACAGCAGCAAGGCGCAGGAGATCAACGAGAGCGCGACGGACAGCAGAAAGGTCTTCTTCCTGCCATACAGGTCGGCGAACAAACCGCTGGGGAACTCAGCCACGATGACGGTCAGCGAATAGACTCCCAGCAGCAGCGAGAGCGTGGCGAACGTGGCCCCGTGGGCCAGCAGCATCAGCGCCAGCACCGGCGTCAGCACGCCGGTGGCAAAGCTCTTGAGAAAAAAGATCGCTTTGTACGTGTTACGCATCTTCGGCCTCCCCCACGGGATAGGCGATCAGCGCGTATTCCCAGGGTTCGGTACCCTCCCCTGCGCTCTCGTGGCTGTCCACAAAGCTTCGTATCAGGCGATAGACTGCCTCAGCCTCCTGGCGGCTCAGATGCACAATGCCGTTCAGCATGTCCCCGGCAGGCTGCCCGGCGTCCGCATCCCGGCGAGCGGTCCGGCAGTATTCGCGGAACCCCTCAAAGGCGGTGGAAAGCATGCCTTGCATCAGTGCGAAGCGCTCCGCGTCCAAGTCATCCTCAAACTGCGCGCCGATGCTGACGGTTCTGGGCAGCAGGCGGTAGTACCTGGCAGTGATGCCGCGCACCTGCTCGGTGTGGTCCAGCACCACGAGCCCCAGCTCCAGCAGCTTGGCCATGTGGTGCTGCACCGCCGAAGCGGAGATATGCATACGGTCTGCCAGCTGTTTGGGCGTCATGGGTACGCCGGCTACGCGCATGCAGCGCAGCAGCGCCTGGCGCTGGGGGTTCATATAGATGTCCAGCTGCTTCTTTGTCGATAATAGGATTGGTTCCATATCCTCGCCTCCATCCGTTACACGGATTATAACATTACACTTTATGTAACGTAAAGGCCTTTGGACAATTTTTCGCAAATGCCTTAAACTGGACAGGTAAAACAAAGGAGGGTTCCCCATGCCTTTCACCAATCCCGTGATCCCCGGCTTTCACCCCGACCCCAGCGTGTGCCGCGTGGGGCAGGACTATTACCTCGTCACCAGTTCCTTTGAATACTTCCCCGGCGTGCCGGTGTTCCACAGCCGGGATCTGGTGCACTGGCGGCAGATTGGCCATGTGCTTACCCGCGACAGCCAGCTGCCGCTGGAGGGATGCCGCCCTTCCGGCGGTATCTATGCGCCGACGATCCGTCATCACGACGGCGTATTCTATATGATCACGACCAACGTGACCGGCGGCGGCAACTTCCTCGTGACGGCCACAGACCCCGCCGGGCCATGGAGCGAGCCGGTGTGGCTGGACGTCGGCGGCATCGACCCTTCCCTGTTCTTTGACGACGACGGCCAGTGCTATTTGCAGGGCAACGCGCCGGCAGACGGCAAAACAGGCATCACGATGGCGTTGATCGACCCGCGAGATGGGCGGCTGCTGCGCGGCCCTGAGCACGTGTGGGCCGGCACCGGCGGGCGCTACCCCGAAGCGCCTCATCTCTACAAGATTGGCGGCAAGTACCACCTGATGATCGCCGAGGGCGGCACCGAATACGGCCACATGGTCACCGTCGCCCGGGCTGACACGCCTTGGGGGCCCTTCGAGAGCTGCCCGCACAACCCGATCCTGAGCCACCGCAACCACGGCCACAGCCAGATACAGGGCACCGGCCATGGCGATCTGGTGCAGGCCCACGATGGCAGCTGGTGGATCGTGTTCCTGGCCTTTCGCCAGGTACAGCCGATGTTCCACAACCTGGGCCGTGAAACCTTCTTGGCGCCGGTGGAATGGGTGGATGGCTGGCCCCTTGTCAATGGCGGGCGGCCGATCACGGAAACCATGGACACCCCCACGCTGCCCTCCGCGCCCGTGCCCGCCCCACCTTCCCGCGACGACTTCACCGCGCCGGCGCTGTCGCCGGTGTGGAACCACCTGCGCAACCCCAACCGGGAGGATTACTCGCTGAGCGCGCGCCCTGGCTGGCTACGGCTCGCGGGCAGCGAGCACACGCTGGACAGCCTGGCCTCGCCCACGTTCGTTGGCCGCCGCCAGCAGCACCATTGCTGCGAGGCCTCCACGCTGCTGCGCTTCGAGCCCACCCAGGAGGGCGAAGAGGCCGGCCTGACCGTGTTCTATGACGCGACCCACCATTATGACCTGGCCGTGACGATGCAGGATGGCGAAAAGAAAATCGTGTTCAACAAGGTCGTAGGCGACATCAGCATCGTGGATAACGCGATCCCCTACAACGGAGGCGCCGTGGTGCTCACGGTGCGCGCCGACCGGGAGCGCTACGCCTTCTCCTTCAGCGCCGACGGCATCACGCTGCAGGCTGGCGCGGGCAACACGGTTTTCCTGACCTCCGAGGCCTGCGGCGTCAGCTTCACAGGCGTGTACATCGGCCTATACGCCACGGGCAACGGCGAGCGCTGCGATGCCCCCGCCTTCTTCGATTGGTTTGATTACAAACCAACGGATTCGACAAGTTTAGACACCCTCAAAGAGGGTATCTAGAGGGTAACACGACATTGGGAGGGAAAGTATGGAGTGGAACACCAGCCTATCGGTCGGCGTGGATTTGATCGACAATCAGCACAAGGAGTTGTTCAGGCGCATCGACGGTTTTTATGACGCCATGAAGAACGGGCGCGGCAAGGAAGAGGTGCTCAAGGTGCTCCAGTTCATGCTGGACTACACCGTGACCCATTTCACCGCCGAAGAGGGCATACAGCGCAATGTGGCCTATCCCAGATACCCTGACCACAAGAAGCTGCATGACGCCTTTATCAAGGACATCAAGGACATGAAGGCCGACATCGAGAAGAACGGCATCACCGTGGCGTCCAGCTCGCTGGTGGGCATGACGCTGTCCAACTGGTTGGTAACCCACATCAACGTGGAAGACAAAAAGCTCGCAAGCCACATTCGCGAAAGAGGCTAGAATGATGACGGCGGGGGCAGTGCCCCCGCCGTCGTTTCCGTTGATCATGTGGCTGATTTTGGAGCCTGTCCAGTAATTTAAGTACTATGAATCTGGATACTAGAAAACACAATACGTACCGTCTCTCCAAAGGCTAGTAATATATCATGGCTAAATTCACAGCTATCGATCTTCTCAAATTCATCTATATTCCAGATGCCTAAAAAATCTCCATTCTGTTCAGTATATACTTTAGAACAAATTAATGAGAACTCAGAAACACCCGAATAGATTATCGAGCACTTCTTTCCAGAATCATCCATGTCTATCCTTAACTTTACGGTCTCTTTATCTGATTTATCGATGCTTATTCCTTCGATGCAATAATCATGAAAGCCATCTCTATGCTCATATTCCTCGACAAATACCTTCGGAAGGTTATCCCGAACATGCTTATAATAATAGTCACTCCATTCTTCATGTGCGCGAACAATTACAGGATTACGGCTCCCATCCGGAAGCAAAACCGGTTGCATTAACACCTCATCAGTATAAAATCTCATTTTCTTCCTCTTATAGGGAGCAGGCAGCTGCGGCCGCCCGCTCCCTCTCCCGCCCTGTTGTCAGCGATAAATCCCCTCTTTGTTCAACACATCCAGTATCAAATCGTACCGGGCCAAATCCATGCCCGTGTAAACGCAGTTGGACGTCGAGAAGATGTACCCATACCCCGGCATGCCGTGCCGCAGCGCGTAGCGGGCGGACTCGATAACCTGCTCGTCGGTGCCGGTCTCCAGCAGGCCGCAGTTCACATTGCCGATCAGGCACAGCCGGTCGCCGTAGCGCCGCTTGATCTCGGCGATGTCTACACCGGCCTGGGGATCGATGGAGTGCAGCGCGTCGGGCTTGGCCTGCACGAGTTGATCCACGATGGGCATGATGTTGCCGTCGGTATGCTTGATCGTGTAATAGCCCTGGGCGCGGTAGCCCTCGATGAGCTTGGCCAGATAGGGCGTGATGAACTCCGAGAACTGCGCGGGGCTTAGGAACGGCCCTACGTTGAAGCAGTAGTCGCTGCACAGCGCGAAGCCATCCAGCAGCTTGTGGCGCGCCAGCTCTTCGCCCCAAACCAGCGCCCGGTCCACCCTGTCCTGTGCCTCCTGCTTGAGACCCTCGGGGTCGTCGGCGATGCGGTAGGAGAAGTCATACATGTGGTCGCCGTTGGGGATCTCGTAGGTCGCATCGCCGTGCATCACGAGGAAGTATTTGTCCCCGCTCTTCTCGCGGATGGTCTCCAGCAGCCGCACAATCTCCTCGCGAGTTCCGGGGTTGGGGTGCACGAAAATAGCGTCGTGCCCGTAGGCCTCGGCGGTGTCGATGTAGAGACCGGCGATGTCCTCCCGGTGCAGCCGGCGCTCTTTCTCGCTCATCTGGTCCCACTGGTGGTAATTGCGGTGGCTGGGGTGTAAGCGGCCGAACTTCTCCATCGTCAGGAAAAATACCAGCTCGAAGGTGGGCACCCGGCCGGTCAAGGGTTTGCGCTCCAGCGCAGCGGTGAAACGTTGTTTGGGGGTCATGTCTTCCTCCTGTTGGCTGCTCTATGAATTTCGGATCGATTGCAGATGGTTCAGTATCATCCTTTGCCCGCGCGGGCCGCTTGTGCGCACCACGCAAAGCTTGTACCGGTAGGGGGCCAGCAGCTCGTCTCTTTGTGGCTTGTTGCGCTCACCGCCCACGGCCCAGCAGATCATTCGCCGCAGCATGGCCAAGTCCGAGCGGTAATGGCAGCTCTTCAGGCCCAACTGCTGGCGCACGAAGCGCGTGAATACCCGGCACAGCCGCGTGGCAAAGGGCGTATCCAGCAGCACCACGAAGTCGGCCAGCTCCAGCAGGCAGTGCTGGTCCGGCCGATAGACGCCCTCGATGAGCCAGTTCCCTGGCCGGTCGATCTCTCGGATCACCGCTTGCTGCTCCTGCGGCGTGCGCTTGCGCCGGGGCTGCGCACCGTCGTCATAGGCGATGCAATCGCCCTCGATCGCCGGCAATGACAGCACAGCAGCCAACCGGCGTGCCACCGTGGTCTTGCCGCTGGCTACGCCGCCCAAGAGCAGAACCTTCACGCCTCCCGGCGGCCATAGCAGCGGGCCAGCAGCCGCGCCGTGCGGCCCTGGGTCGCGCGCAGCATGTCCAGCCCGGCGGCGTCTCCGCAAACAAAGTCCTTCATCGCGCGGCCTTCCTCAAAGCACAGCTCGTCGTGCAGCGGGAAGTACTGGTCCAGCAGGAACCGGGTCAGGCTCACCATGCGGTAGCTGCCATGGGCGCGGAAGCTCTCGCCGGGGTAGGTCTCCACTGCGGCGCTGTAGCCCTCGCGCACTGCGGCGATGATGTCGTCGCGGCTGTCGCTGCGGGCCAGCACGATGGTGCTGCTCCAGCCGAACCACTGGGTGTTCACGGTGCCGTGGGAATCCGACGCGCCCACGATGGCGATGCGAGCACCCTGGGCGCGCAGGTCGTTGTAGAGGGCGGTCTGCATGTTGTTCTCGGCCACGGTTTGGCCGCCCAGCAGCTCGAAGGCATCGAAGGGCATGTTGGAGAGCACATGGCGGGTCATCTCGTCGCGTACGTGGTAAACGTTGGCGACCCAGTGGGGGTGGCAGAAGATGGCCATGCCGCCGCCCTGACGGATCTTCTCAATGCTCCACAGGCACATGGCGTATTCGGTAGCGCTGACGCCCTCGGGCAGCGCGCCTAAGTTGGCTTCTATGGCCGCCACGTCCCGAAGATAGGCTGGCTCGTCGTCGCGGGCCAGGCTGTTTACGCAAAAATCGCCGCCGAAGTTGATGATGTGGATGTGGTTGCCCGGCGTGTGCACCTCTTCGCCATGGAAGAGCCTCAAATCGATGGGTGCGCCGCGATAGGCTTCAATGGCCTCCTGAGAGGGCTCCCACTGCTCGTGGTCGGTCACGGCCATGAAGTCGTAGCCGGCCTTGCGGTAGTTGGCGGCGACGATGGCCGGCGCCTCCCGGCCGTCGGAGCGGAAGCTGTGGCTGTGGAATTCGCCCCGCATCGGCACGCGGCCATACAAGTCCGGCGCCAGCGAATACACCGACAGCGTCACGACAGTGTGGGCATCGTCATGGATGCGCACATAATGCTCCTGCTCACCGGGGAAGGCGTGGCGAACACGCAGCGAGCCGTCGGCCTCGGGCGCGGCGGTCACGCTCTCATATTCGGCGCTCTCCATCTGTTCCACGCTCTGGGTCATCGGCAGAAACTGCACCGTATAGCGGCTCTTGGCAAAGGCGGCATGCGCCCCCAGCGGCCGGATCGTCACCTCTACCGGCTGGCCCTGAGGCACGAGCTTTGGGAATATCTCATAGTTGGTTAGTTCAGTCTTCATATGAAACCTCCAGCAGCGTAATTATACCAGAATGAAAATTTCCTTACATGTCATTTTTTGTGGATATAGACAAGGTTGGCGAAGGAGATTCGCCACCGGGGTGGAATATTCGGTCGAACCCATGACAACAACAGGAGGAAGCCATGAGCGTAAACCCCGTATCCATCGCAAGCTATTCCTTCCACGGCATGCGGGCCGACGGACGGCTGGACATCTTCGGATATCTGGAGCTGCTGAGCAGCCGCTACCGTGTGGGCCACGCGGACATCTGGAGCGGCTTTCTGCCCACGCTGGAGCAGGACTTCCTGCAGAAAATCCGCGCGGAGCTGGACCGCCGGGAGCTCAAGGTAGCCAACCTGTGCGTGGACGGCCCTCATCTGTGGATGGATGACCCCGCTGAGCGTGAGGCTCACCGCGAGCTGGCCCTGCGCTATCTGGACGCCGCCCAGACGCTGGGCGCAGCCACCGTGCGCATCGACATGGGCTGTGCCGACGAGACCTTAACAGCGGAAGCCTTCGACTACATCGTGAAGACCTACAGCGAATACGCGGCCATCGCCGCCGACAGGGGCATGCGCGTGGGGCCGGAGAACCACTGGGGCGCCTCCCGCGTGCCGGCCAACCTGCGGCGGGTGCAGCAAGCCGTGGATCACCCGGGCTATGGCCATCTGTTCCACTTCGGCAACTTCGCCGGCGACGCGGCGCTGGGCCAGGCCACGGTGCTGCCCTATGTGATGCACACCCATGTGCCGGCCAACATGGTACCCCAGGCCAAGGGCATCATCCATACTTTGCAGCAGGCAGGCTATACCGGCGCTATCAGCGTGGAGCACCATTCTGGCGCGCTGGAGCTGGAGCGCGTGGCGTGGCAGCTGGCCACGGTGCGGGCAATCCTGGCGGAGATCGACACGGGCAATGCCGGCGAGCAGGACTTCATGAGCGGCATCTATCAAGGTAAGGAGTAGTGAGTATGAACGAAGTACGCATCGGCATCATCGGCTGCGGCATCATCGCCACGCAGCACACGGAGAACTATGCCCAGCTGGACGGCCACCGCGTGGTCGCCATCTGCGACATCGACGAGGCCAAGATGAACGCCTTCGGCGACCGCTTCGGCGTGGCGCGCCGCTTCACCCACATCGGAGAACTGCTGCGCTGCGACGACATCGACGCCGTGGACGTGTGCCTGCACAACAACCTGCACGCGCCGGTGACCATTGAGGCGCTGCGCCGCGGCAAGCACGTGTACTGTGAAAAGCCCATGGCCGGCTCCTGGGCCGACGCCAAGGCCATGCTGGACGCTGCCCGCGAGACCGGCAAAATGCTGCATATCCAGCTGGCCTTCCTGTATACCAACGAGACCCGAGCTGCCCGCCGCTTTGTGGATTCCGGCCGGCTGGGCAAGCTCTACCACATGCGCAGCTATGGCTTCCGCCGCCGCGGCCGCCCCTATGTGGATGGCTACGCGACCAAGGAGTTCGTGAACACCAACACCGCTGCCGGCGGCGCCATGTTCGATATGGGCGTCTACCACATCTCCCAGCTGCTCTACCTGTCTCACCTGCCCAAACTGGAGCGCATCACCGGCCACACCTACGCCGAGGTGGAGCTGGACCCGGTGCGCCGCGACATCAGTGGTTTCAACGTGGAGGAGCTGGGCTGCGGCTTCGCGACCTTTGAGGGCGGCCTGTCCATGGACATCCTGGAATCCTGGGCCATACACGGCGCACCCTTCCCCGGCTCCATACTGGCAGGCAGCCAGGGCGGCCTGCGGCTGGACCCGCTGAGCTTCCACACACTAATCGAGGACATGCAGGTGGACACCACGGTGGACCTGGGCGCCATGCGCTACCGCAATGACACAGTGTACGGCGAAACCGAGAGCCACTACAACTCCTCGCAGAAACACTGGCTATCGGCGCTGCGGGGCCTGTGCCCTCTGCTGAACACCGCCGAGATCGCGCTGGACACGCAGCTGCTGCAGGAGGGCATCTATCTGTCCCACGCGCTGGGCCGCGAGGTGACTGCGGATGAAATTCGGACAATGAGCGTGAGCAAGGCAATCGAGGTACCCAACCTGTATCTAAAATAATCGATTTTCCGGGGCAATGTGGTATGATTGGTCATGCCACATTGCCCCGTTTTTTTGGCGACTGGAAGCATTCCGGGTTTTTGAACGAAGCCCCAAAACAGAAATCTTCGTTTTCCCTCGGAAAGGGAGCTGATATAGGCAGTTTCATCTGTAATATCTAAATAGTACGAGGATATAGATATGGATTATTTTAAAAGCGAGGCTTTTCAAGCGCACAGAAAGAGTATTTGCGATTCACTAGAACGTCTGCCTTCTGCAGAAAGTCCCAGAGGATGGAGACTTAAAGGTAAATTCTCTGTCGGTGGCTTTGAGTATTTTGGATTTGCAGAATCGTCAGATTTATTATTTGTGGCTTCCTCTAGCGGCAGAGGATTAATCAATATGTCAAACAATGAAAAGATAGCACGAGATCATTCTTTTGATTATATGCTAGACGAAACATTGTTAATCAGCGAGGGCTTTGATGAACTAGACGGCAAAACAATCAAACTGGCTGGTAAATACGGTGGGAGCGTTTTGCCTACACGAAATAAATCAGGCGAGGCCCTCATACGTGTTTCCCCACTATATCCATGCGAAGATATAATATTTGAGCCACCATTTGAGAATTGTTTTTCTGAAGGTATCAATAATAATTGTGTTCGTATCTACAGAGGCTTTTTGTACTGTTATGGTTTTTCTTTCAGCGGCAGATATTTTGTCATTGCCGATGACGGTGGTATAACGTATTGGGAATCAGAGCTTTCATTATAAGCATAATGCAAAACTATATATTCCCATTTGTGTTCTCAGCCACGCAAGAAGGATGATGGGCCTTTGTAAACCGATGGAACAATGTGGTATGATAACATGCGCATACCACATTGTTTCGTTAGTGGAGACCGAAGCAATGATACGAAAGATATAAGAGGAGGACACCCATGCACCGGCATCATTTCGCCGAAGGGACAACGCTGCCCGAGGCCTATCACCGGGCGCTGTGCATACTGGAAAACCAGGGCGCCGTCTACCCTTGCCCGGATTACGACACGACGATGAAGGAAGTCGGCATGACGTTCTTCGTGGAGCGCGCTGACGCCGAGCCCTTCGTGTCCCGGCTGTTCTGCGGCGGCCACTATGAGCTGCAGCAGTACAAGATGGAGATTCTGGACGGCATTCTGGATTTCAAGATCGGCGACGACACGTGCTGGGAATACACCTATCACGACCGCTTCGTGCGCCAGCTGCCCTTCCTCTATGAGGAGCTGCGCAGGAACCCCGACACCCGCCGGGCCATCATGAACATTCGCGACTTCGACGTGGACAGCCACAACTCCCACCCGGCCTGCCTGCAATCCATGCAGTTCTTGGTGCGCGACGGCGCGCTGCACCAGATGGTCATGATGCGCAGCAATGACGCCGTGCAGGCGACGTTCATGAACGCTTTCGCCTTCATCTCGCTGCAGCGCAAGATCGCCGGCGATCTGGGCTATGCCGTGGGCTCCTACACCCACACCGCCCACTCCTTCCACGCCTATGAAAAAAGTTTTGACGTGCTGCGCAAGTACGTCGAGGACATCAACACCAAGCCGGTGGACAAGCTGACCTATGAATACGAGGGCTTCTACCGCGACATGATGGAGGAGAGCATCCCGAAAATAATGGACCAAGTACAACGTTTGCGCGAGGGCATGCAAAAGTAGCGGTCAGACAAAGGCGATTGTTCAAAACCCGAGAGCCAATCGGTCGGCTCCCGGGTTTTTCCTCATATAGTGGGTTGCGTTGACCTCTCGTTGGCCCGTCAGACCCTATGGCTGTATGGCAGGCGCGACGAACCGGTAGCCGGGTTTGGCCGCCCACACCCACAGCCGCTTGTTGTAGAAGCCGCACCTTTTATAGAACTCCACGGTCCCTCCCACGCGGATGACGTCGGAGCGGTCCCTGGACCGACGGATGATCTCCTCGATCATGAAGCGCCCCGCTCCCCTGCCATGGTGCTGTGGCCGGATGAAGATCCAATCCAGATCGGTTTCACGCACCGAGGGATCGTAGGTGGAAATGCAGAACCCGATCAGTTCCTTTGTGGCCCCATCCTCAATGAAGAACCACAGGCGGGGATCGAAGGACGGAAAGCCAGTCATCTTTTTGATGTTCGCCGGATTCAGCCAGTCGTCATCCTGGTTGATGATCTCCGCCGCTGCCCGATAGTGGTTTCCATCGGCAAAATCGAACTCAACAATGCCGAAGGCGCTTTGGTCCCTTGCGTTGGACCGATACGAGAAATCGTAAAACAGGCACTCGCTATAAGAAACCTCAAACCCGGTCAGGCGATCCTCGAGCTCATCGAACAGATCCGCCGGCAGGCTAATGGCGCTGAGCCGGTTCAATTCGTCGGTCGGTATGCGGCAGCGGCCGCCAGGCGACGCATAAATAAGCAGATGGCCATCGCGTATCACATAATAACAGCCGTGTTCCGGCAGCTGGAAGGCCTCCGCGTCCGCGCACAACGCCTGCATCTTCCAGAAGGCGAAGGGTGCGTACCCAGCCGGATCGGCGAGATACAGCGCCCGGTGCTTTTGCCGGAAGACCTCCATGTCCATTTTCATGCAACCATCTCCCTGGTTAAGGCTGAAAAGCTACACCCTTCGGGGCATCTCAACCAGCATGCGCTCCACCTCGGCCAGGGGCCGGATGCCCTCGATGGAACCCTCGTGGCTCAGGTTGCAAGCCGCCGCTGCCGCGCCCAGGTCCAGCGCGCGCTCCACGGTTTCGCCGCGGTTGGTCGCGTATAGGAAACCCGCGCAGAAGGCGTCGCCGGCGCCCACTGTGCCCTTGACCCACCCTTTTGGAAGCGAGAGCGACGGGCGGAAGCAGAAGGAACCATCCTTGCCCATGGCCCAGCCGCCCTCCGGCGCGTGGATGGCGACCAGGCGGCGCACGCCGGCATCCAGCAGCGCGCGGCAGATGCGCGGGATGTTGCCCTCGATCAGGCTGCCGCCATCATCGCGGGCGGGGATGCCGCACACGCGGGAGCTTTCGATCTCGTTGACGACCAGATAGTCGCAGTGGCGCAGGCTGGGCGTCACGATGGCGGCAAAGCGGTCGCCTTCCTCAGACACAACGTCCATGGACGTCGTGAGGCCTCGCCGCGAAGCTTCGGCCAGCGTGCGAGCCATGACGGTGCCATATTCGGCGTCGGGGGCGTCCATGGCGTCCAGCAGAAGCGCGTAGGCGATGTGGAAGATCGAGCAATCGCCCAGCGCGTCGAAGGGCACATGCTCGTAGGAAAAGCGCGCGTTGGCCCCCCGGGCGTGAAAGAATGTGCGCTCTCCGGTGGCGTCCACGGTCATCACGTCGGTGAAGGCGGTGTTCACGCCGTCGATCGGGCGGACGTGGGTCGTGTCCACGCCGTACTCGGCCATGGTGTCCACCAGATAGCGGCCGTTTTCGTCGTTGCCTGTAAGGCCGATGCCCTTAACGCTCTGGCTCGCGTCCAGCTTGCGGATGACCACGGACATGTTGGGTACCGACCCGCCCACCGAGCGGCCGATGCTCAGGATGGAACTGAGCATGCCCGGCGAGGGGTAACGGTCGATGCGCTTGACGGTGTCGGCTACGAGGTTTCCTGCGATGGCGATGGTCGGGTTCATAATGCCTCCGTCATGAATGGTTTTGTATGCGGTTGATGGCAAAGTGCCGCAGCGAGCAGGGCTCCCGCAACGCCCGCAGCGATACGCCGCGGCCGGTTCCCAGCGGATAGGTCAGCGCCGAGAGCACCGCGCGGCCGTCCTGCAGGAAAACCTCCACGGTGTTGGCGTCGGCCACCAGGTGCAGCGTCAGCGGAACGTCAGCCCGCAGCGGTGCGGACAGCGCTTCGGCAAAGCCGGGATGCTGGCAATCGTTGGCGCCGGCCAGCCGCTCCACTGTGGCCCGCAGATTCCCTGCGTCCAGGGTCAGCCGCAGGCTGCCGAAAAGCTCCAGCTCCAGCGCGCCCTCGCCGGGCTCCAGCTCGGCCAGCACCTCGAAGAGATCTCCGCAGGAGCTGTATTGCAGCGTGCGGTCACGGCGCAACGCCATGCCGCGCACACCCAGCACCGCCGCCCGGGGCAGCGCCGCAAAGGCTTCGCAAGGATGCTGGCGCAGCCGGGGGCCGTCGCCGTCGTCCACCAGTGAAAGGGATCGCGGCAGGCTCATCATGGCTCGCCAGCCCTGAGCGGGCGTGGCAGTGGAATAGTGCCAGCACATCTGCCAGCCGATCCACACCGGTTGCGGCGCGTCCTGGAAAGGGATCGCCGCATAGAAATCGCGGCCATGGTCCACCGGCAGCGGCCCAGCCTCCGGCATAAAACGGCTGCCGTCAAAATCTCCGACGAAGTAAAACATTCCGGGTCCGCCACCGGGTCCGCCATTGGTCGTGCTCAGGCTGAACACCCAGCGTGAGCTGTCGCCCAGAGGCAGCCGGAACAGCGAAGGGCATTCCCACACGGCGTCGCCCAGCGCTGCCACGGGGCCGAACTCACCGACATTGCGCCAGTGGACCAGGTCTTCGCTGTGATAGAACCGGACACGGTCCCCCGACGCCACGGCCAGCGCCCACAGGCCCATCTCTTCCAGCCGGAACGCCCAGGGGTCGCGGAAGTCCCGCCGGCCGGGCTCGCTCAATACCGGGTTGCCGGGGTATTTCGCAAACGTGCTGCCGCCATCCACGCTGCCGGCCACGCTCTGGCGCTCGGCGCCATCGGGGCCATGGTGGGTGAACAAGGCCACCATGGGGCCATTGTCCGGCGCGCCCAAGCCCGACGTGTTGCCGCGGTCGCAGACCGCCGATCCGGACCAGATCATGCCCAGTTCGTCGGGGTGCAGCGCCACGGGCAGGTGCTCCCAGCGCAGCAGATCGGCGCTCACGGCGTGGCCCCAGTGTTGGGCGCAGCACACGATGTCGTCGGGGTCGTGCTGATAAAACAGGTGATATTGGCCGTCGGCCCACAGCGTGCCGTTGGGGTCGTTGATCCACCCCTGGGGCGCGGTGAAGTGCAGCGATGGGCGCTTAATGGTCGTCATGACTTCCTCCCTTTTCGCGAACGATGCTGTGGCATCGTCCGCCATATAGACGACTTGTTCTTGGTTTTCTTTTATCGCCCGCCGCTCATGTCGCCGGGCGATATCTTGGCGATTGGTTCTCATATTACGTTTCTAAGAACATTAATTCGCCTGTTGGCGGGTTCTTTTGCCTACCTTGTAACTGTTCTATATTTCCCTCCGTCGGATGAACCGCCGTCGGGATCATCTGTCTCTTCTCATACTGGGTTTTCGGGCAGCTTCCAGCCCTCCAGGAAGGGCGGCCGGCAGCCCAGGGTTTGGCCGGCCAGCGCTCCGAGCATGGGGCAATCCTGCGCCGAAAAGCCAAAGCGCAGGGCGCTGGCCCACAGCATCAGCCGACGGGCGCGCTGGGCGCGGTTGAAGGCCCGGTCGCCGTACTTGTCGTCGCCCAGCAGCGGGTGGCCCAGGTGGGCCAGATGGGCGCGGATCTGGTGGGTACGCCCGGTGTGCAGCGTCACAGCCAGCAGCGTGCAGCCGCCGTCCACGGCCAGCGTGCGGTATTCAGTGACCGCTGTGCGGCCGCCGGGCAGCGGGCGGTCATGCACGCTGACCTGTGCGCGGTCCTCATCCTTGAGCAGCCATGCGGTGGCGGTGGCCTGCGGTGGCTGCGGTGCTCCGCGCACCACGCAGTGATAGGTCTTCTGGATGCTGCCTGCCTCCATCTGGGCCCGAACGGCGGCCTCGGCGACCGGGTTGCGGGCCAGCATCAGCAGGCCGCCGGTGGCGCTGTCCAGCCGGTGGCAGGCCATGGCTGTGGCATCCTCACCCCGGCCGGCCAGCCAGCGGCTCACCCGCTCGGCCATGCCGCCCTCCCCCACGCTGATCACGCCCTGGGGTTTCACGGCGACGATCAGATTGCCGTCCATCCACACAGTTTCCACCAGGGGCAGCAGCAGCCGGTCGTCGATGTACACGGCCACGGCATCGCCGGGCTGCAGCAGCATGTCCTGCCCCACACGGCTGCCGTTGACGCGGATATCCCGCTGGCGCAGCGCCCGGGCCACAGCGGAAGGGGCGGCGTCGGGGAACTCCCGCGCCAGCCAGGCCCGCAGTCGTATCGGTTCGCTGCTCTGTACGAGGAGGCTGCGCATGGTTACACGCGCTCGGCGATGGCGTACAGCAGGCGTTCGGTGTCCTGCCAGCCCAGGCAGGGGTCGGTCACCGATTTGCCGTAAACGCCGCCGCCGGTGCTCTGGGCACCCTCCTCGAGATAGCTCTCGATCATGAAGCCCTTGATGAGCCGCTTGAGGTCCGGGTTGTAGGTGCGGTTGTCCAGCGTCTCCAGCACGATGCGCGGCTGCAGGCGGAACTGCTTCATGGAGTTGGCATGGTTGGTGTCTATGATGACGGCGGGATTTTTAAGCTCCCGGCGTTGGTACTCCTCCAGCACCAGCATCAGGTGTTCATAGTGATAGTTGGGAATGTTGCGCCCAGAATGGTCCACCGCGCCCCGAAGCACAGCGTGGGCCAGCGGGTTGCCCGAGGAGCGCACCTCGTAGTCGTGATACTTAAAGCTGTGAGAGCTCTGCACGGCGTAGATGGAGTTCATCATCACGGACAAGTCGCCGCCGGTGGGGTTCTTGACACCCACGGGCACATCCAGCCCGCTGCATACCAGGCGGTGCTGCTGGTTCTCGCTGGAGCGCGCGCCCACGGCTACATAGCTCAACAGATCTTCCAGATAAGCGTAGTTCTCGGGGTAGAGCATCTCGTCAGCGGCCGCTAGGCCGGATTCGTCCAGCGCCCGCAGGTGCATCGTGCGTAAGCTTCGGATGCCCCGCAGGATGTCCGGCTCGGCGGCGGGGTCCGGCTGGTGCATCATGCCCTTGTATCCCTCGCCGGTGGAGCGGGGCTTGTTCGTGTAGATGCGCGGCACCAGCACCAGCTTATCATCCAGGCGCTGCTGCAGACCGGCCAACCGCGACACATAGTCGCACACCGAGTCCTCATTGTCGGCGGAGCACGGGCCCACGATGACCAGCAGGCGATCCAGCTCGCCCGCGAGCACCTGGGCGATCAGCCGGTCGCGGGCGGCCTTTATACGGGCCAACTCCGCCGGCACAGGGATCTCCGCCAGAAAAAAGGCCGGGTCCGGCACATGCCGGATGCGGGTGAAGGACATGAGACTCCTCCCAATCGGAGAGCCGACGCAGAATCAGTTCTGCAGCGTCAGCAGTGTTTTGATATAGGTCAGGCTCAGCGCCAGATCATCATAGGGATCACGGTCATAGGCGCAGTCGTGGTCGGCCACCAGCCATTGGGGCCGGCAGGCCAGCGCCAGCGGCAGCAGCGCCGCTGTGTTGGATATACCATATCCGCAGGGCCGGAACTCGAACCACCCTTCGGCTGGACCCCCTTTTAGAAGGACACCCTCGGGGCTGTGCGGGACGCCGGAGAAGACCGCGCCATCGGCCAGATAGAAGTCTTTCAGGTGTATGACCGGGCAACGGTCGGCGTATTTGCGCAGGTAGTAGGCCGGATCCCCGCCGCCAATCTGCATCCAGCCGATGTCCGGCTCCAACGCGCACACATCGGCGGGAATGGCGTCCATCAGCTCTTCCAGTTGCGCGCGGCCGGCTGCCTTGCGCTGCAGCTCTTCGGCGTGGTTGTGGAACAGCAGACGGATGCCCGCCCGGGCAGCCAGCGCGGCCACGCGGGCCAGCGCCTCCAGCGGTAGCGCGTCCAGAGCGCTCAAGCCCGCCACGGTCAAAAAGCCGCAGCCCAGCGTCTGGTGGTCGGCCAGCACGGCCTCGGGCCGGGCGCTGAGCTCCGCCCACGGCACGTGGTTGCCCAGGGCTATTAGGCCAAGGCCATCCAGCGTGCGGCGAATGCCAGCGGGTGTGTGGCCGAAGAAGCCCAGCAGTTCCACGCCGTCAAAGCCCAGCTCTGCCAGCTTGGCCAGCACGGCATTGAGGTCCTGGGCGGCCTGGTCCCGCAGAATATACAGAGGCGAGGCGATCAGCGGAATCTGTGTGGATGCCATGGCTCACTCCTGTGTTGCATTTTGCTTATTTTACCACATCCGCGCGGGCAATGGAGACGCTTTTGCCGCGACGGCAAAAGAAAAGCCCCCGGCTCGCGCCGGAGGCAAAAAGAGGTAAAAGGAGAAATCAAGCAAATGGCGGATGTCAATCCATTTGATACAACGCCGTGGATAGATAGCGTTCACCGGTGTCGGGAAGCAGCGCCACGATGGTCTTGCCTTTGTTCTCCGGCCGCTTGGCGATCTCGGTGGCGGCGTGGGTGGCGGCACCGGAGGAGATGCCCACCAGCAGGCCTTCGTTCTTGGCCAAGCTGCGGGAAGCGGCAAAGGCTTCCTCGTTCTTCACACGGAAGACCTCGTCGATGATGCCGGTGTTGAGCACATCGGGCACAAAGCCGGCGCCGATGCCCTGTATCTTGTGAGGCCCGGGCGTGCCGCCGGACAGCACCGGAGAATCGTTGGGCTCCACAGCGATGATCTTGACCTCGGGCTTGCGGGCCTTGAGCACCTCGCCAACGCCGGTGATCGTGCCGCCGGTGCCCACGCCGCCGATGAAGATGTCCACCTTGCCCTGGGTGTCACGCCAGATCTCCTCAGCGGTGGTCTTGCGGTGGATCTCGGGGTTGGCGGGGTTTTTGAACTGCTGGGGCAGGAAGCTGTGGGGCGTCTGGGCTTCCAGCTCCTCAGCGCGGCGAATGGCCCCTTTCATTCCCTCGGAGCCCGGCGTGAGCACGAGCTCCGCGCCCAGCGCCTTGAGCAGGTTGCGGCGCTCCAGCGAGAATGTCTCGGGCATCAGCAGGATCAGCCGATAGCCCTTGGCCGCGGCGACGAAGGCCA
>JAEZSC010000124.1 GCA_023422005.1 Bacillota bacterium
TCCATGGCGGTGGCGCGGGATTGGCTGGGGTTCATCAGGTCCGGGAAATCGCCGGAGGCAATGATGACGCCCATCTTCTGGGCCAGGTCGCCCACCAGGAACTCGAACTCGATGGTGACGCCGGTGGCCTCCTGCACCTTTTTGGCAACGGGGTTGTCCTCGGAGGGGGCCTGCTGCTGGTCGCCGGAGAACATCGTGAACGTGATGGGTTCCAGGCTCGCAGTGGGGGAGGGCGCGGGCTCGGTGGAGGCCGGGGCCTCGGATGTCGGCGCTGTCGTTGCGGCCTTGGTCGGCTGTACCGACGCGGAGGCGGAAGCGGAAGCGACGGGTTCGTTTGTTTGGCAGCCCGCGAGTAGCAGCGCGAGGGTCAGCAGGGAGACGGTCAGCAGTGAAAAGGTCTTGACCAATCTCATACAAATACCTCCTTACCGTATTTTGTTGCAAATTCATTATAAAATAATGTGCATATTGCACTCTCTACAGAAACTATAGTGTTTTCTTTGTTTTTTATAGGGGTCCAAAAATAAGGGGGAGCCAAAGCCTAGCGCTGCTGGCGGCGGGGTGCGGCGGCTTCGCTCTGGCTGCGGTATTCGGAGGGCGTGCGGCCGGTGTATTCGACAAATTTGCTGGAGAAGTAGTTGGGATCGTCAAACCCCGTCTCCAGGGCGACCTCGTATATTCTGCGGGCTGTGTGGGCCAACAGCTCCTTGGCTTTTTCCATACGGACGGCGTTGATATAGTGGTTCAGAGGGCAGCCCATTTTTCTGGCGAACTGCTGCCCCAGGTAGGCAGGGTTCACATAGAAGCGTTCGGCGATGTCGTTGATCTTCAATGGCTGCGCATAGCTCTCGTCCACGTATCGAACCACCCGGGTGACGATGTCGGCATGCTCGGCCTTTTTGCCGGCCACCGAGAGCTCGCTGCAGGCGGTGCAAAACTGAACCGCCAGCTGCCCCAGACTGTGTATGCTGATTCGGTTCTGAATGCCTTTGAAAAAGGCGTACTGCTCCAGCACCGCGCCGATGTCCTCTCTGGTTTCCGAGAGAATCTGCAGCACCGATGCCATGGCGCTGTCCAGATGAACCAGGGCAATTTCCGGCGCCACCTTCAACTGGGTGAAATGCTCCACCATCTCGGATACGCAGCGCGCCAGGCGCTCCATATCGTTTTTACGGAAAGCCGCAATGATCTTTACCCCAAGACCGTTGTCCTGGCAGACCTTGCAGAATTTCTCCTCACGGATATCGTCGTGAAACACGACGGATGCTTTGTTCAGGTAGAACAGCCAGCTGCGGCATTGGGAGATCGACTGCACCGACTGGTGCAGGTCCCGCGTGCCCGCCGCGTGGCTGCCCACCAGGATGTCCGCGCTTATACCAGCGGCGTTCCACAGGCGGTCCTGCAGAAAATGGGCGAAGAGACGTGGGCTGAGACCATGGGCTTGCAGAAGGCTTTTTCCGGCCACGATGTTGCAGCGATCCCTGTCCTGCCGCAGAACGAACCGCATATTGGGTTCGCCCAGCAGACTGGCCAGGGTGTTGAAAAGATCCGGTCCTCCCTGCGAACGCAAGCCGCTCAGCGATGTGTATTCCGCGCGGCGCTCCACGGCAAGGTAACGCAGCCCGGCTTGTTCTTCATCCGCGGGAAAGGCTTCTCCCGTGGCCGGCTGCAGCCCGGCTATGCATCCGTTGATGTAGGATTGTATGCGCATGCTCTTGCGGATCTCTTTTTCATCCAACACCGCTTTGATGTCCAGCAACGCGCCGTACAGCTCCGGTTCGTCGATGGGCTTGAGGATGTAGCTTTTCACGTTGTACTGCATGGCCGTGCGGGCATACTGGAAATCGGAAAAACCGCTCAGGATGATGAATTCCACATCATGCGCCATGTGCCTGCGCACATGCTCGAGCATTTTGAGACCGTCCATTTCCGGCATGCGCACATCGGTTACGACCAAGTCGGGCCGCAGCGACGGTATCAGAGCGATGGCTTCCATGCCGTTGCGTGCCGTTCCCACCACCTCATAGCCCAGTTCGGACCATCGGATCATCCTGCACAGCCCGTCGATGATCTGCTTTTCGTCGTCCACGATAATGACCCTATACATGGTTTTGCTCTTTCAACCACGCATGATCCAGCGTCAGCGTGATTTCTGTGTATTTCCCCGGCTCGCTATCGAACCGGAAGGAGCAGCGCTCGTCAAAATAAAGCCGGAGCCGGCCCAACACGTTCTTGATGCCAATCCCGGGGCTGTCTGAGGATTCCAGGCTGTTCAACTGTTCGGCGGTCATGCCCTTGCCATTGTCGTACACCTTTAGCTCCACCCGGCCCTCTTCCAGCCGCGCCGTCACGCGGATTTTTTTGAGGCCGCCGGTTTCGGACAGGCCGTGCTCGCAGGCGTTGTCTACCAGCGATTGCAACGTCATCTTTGGAATGCGCAGCTCCAGAAGCTGCGGGTCGGCGGTTATCTCGAAGTCCATCTCCTCTTCATAGCGGTATTGTTGGATTTCCAGATATTCCTTGATGAAGTCCAGCTCGTCGCGCAGGGCGATCAAGTCGTCGTTCCATGTCAGCAGCTTGCGGAACAGCCTGGACATGTATTTGACAATCCTCGATGTTTCAAACTCGTTGCGAAGATAAGCTTTGATGCGGATGGTCTCCAGCACGTTGAACATGAAGTGAGGATTGACCTGGCATTGCAGCGCGTTGAGTTCGGACTGCTTCTTGAGCAGTTCCAGACGGGTTTCCTTGAGTTTGGCCTTGTACACATCCTCGATGAGCAGGCGGATTTTGGTGATCATCTTGTTCATGGACGAGATCAGCAGCCCCACCTCGTCGCCGCCCCGGTCAGATTCGGAAATCAGGTTGTATTCCTCCCGGGAGACCTTGCCCATATGCTCTACGAGCATGGAAATCCGCTTGTAAAGCGAGGAGGAGATCGCATAGATGATCGCGCTGGCAAAAACCGTCGTCGCGGCGATCAGCGCCATCATCTGCAGCCAGTTTACCCGAAAGGCGTCGCCTGCAAAGTCCTCATCCAGCACGCACACCACCCGCCAGCCTTCCATGGCGCTTATGGAGGATTCCAGCACCACAGCATCGGGAGACAGAGCGGTTGTATCAAAGGCCGGGTATAGGGCGTCGTCGGTATCCGGCGCGCCGCGGTTGGTTTGCGCGATGACGTTCCCCAGATTGTCGATTACATATACCGTTCCGGGCAGCGATTCGCCGGAGAGGATCTTGCCCAGCATGGTGGGCTGGAACGTAATCTTGACGAAGTGGTTGTATTTCTGGCTGTACAAGTAATTGAGCTTGCGAAAAAAGGACACTGAGCGTACCCTGGCCGAACTTGCGAAAACTTCGTCGGTATGGGCGAGAAAGGCCGCGCGCCCGTCGGTGAGAGCATACTTCTGATACCAGTCGGTTTGCAGCACATTGCCGTCGATGCGGTGCAGATGGTTGCCGTTGAGCAGCGTGCCATTGTCGGTAAATACGGTGAACAGCACGATGCTTGTGTTATAGGGCAGTACCTTGCTCCACGCGTCCTTCAGATAGGCGTTGTAATCATCCAGGCATTTCCTGCGGTTGTCATAGAGACGGTTGATGTAGTCGTACATCGCCTCGTCGGGATAAATAAGATTGGAAAGCTCGATGGCGCTGATGGCATTGACCTCAATGGCCGCGCTGATGCGATCTACCGATTGCCGGTAAAGAATGAGCTTCTCCTTGCGGGCGCTTTGCAGTGTGGAGGTGTAGATCGTGGAGGAAAAAATGATCGTCGGGATCAATACACAGAACAGATAGATCAGCAACAGCTTGGTGCGGATGCTGATGTTGATCAGCTTCAGCCTTCTGAAGACCTCGTTGGCATGCTGCATGATGTTCACCGGCTGACATGTTGTGCACTTCATCCGTTGCGCCTTATATAAAGTAACAAAAGAAACGCTTCCAGTCAATCGGTTGAATGCCATATGTTGTGCAACGGATATAAAATGCAAAAGTATAACAAAAATGTGCTCTATTTAACCTGTGTGCCGGTTTTTACCTTCGGATCTGATATCCGAAGCTGTGCTGGGCGATGGCATCACGCACCTTGGCATCATCCTTGGCGTCGGCTTCGGAGAGGCCGATGTCGCCGGGCAGCAGGCACGAGAAGGCCACCATGCCCAGGCCCTTTTCATAGGTGCGCTGCTCCTCATAGGTGTTGCGGAAGTAGCCGGGCACATTTTCGGCAATGTAGCGCACGGTCATAACGCCGGCGGGCAGGTCCAGCTCTGTGATTGTGGCGCGCACGGTGACCTTGCTGCCGCCCAGCGTGGCGCTGTGGCTCCAGGACGCGCCTTTCTCCAGAGGCTGGCGCACGAGCACCAGGTTGTGCAGGCGGCTGTTGAGGTCCGGCGTGCCACGGCCGCTGTTTACGACCCGTTCGGTAACGGTGCCTCTTTGGCTGTCCAGATGGTATTCCACGGAGAATTTTTCTTCCAGGCCGCGGCCGTCGGCATATTGCCCGCTGTAAAGATAGATTGCGCCTTCCGCAGTTTTGGTCTTGAGAGCCAGGGAGCCCTTGTGCCCATATTCCGCCAGGCCGAAGAAGGTGAACTCCTGTTTGAGCGGCGGCAGCCAGTCTTCCAGCGTGCCAGCCGGCACAGCCGCCGGTTCGGTGCGCAGCGCGTAGCCCACGGTAAAGTTGTCTTGGGGAGAGCCGAACTGCCGCTCAAAGCGCGTGACGCCGATGCCCTGGGTGATTTCCCGGCGTTCAAAATAGCTGCCGTCGCCGGCACGGTAGTCCACATAATACACGCTGCGGCCTTCCACGGTCTGCACCGCTGTGATGGCGCAGTCCAGCGCCAGCGTGCGCCCGTCGGCGTCGGTCACCTGCTGGCTCCATGTTGCGCCCTGGTGCAGCGGCAGGCGCAGCAGCTCCAGTTGGGGCACTTGGCTGTCCAGCAGTTGGGTGCCCTGGCTGCGCTGGCTCAGCGCGCCGTCGGCAATGGTATACAGAAGGGTGAAGGAGTGATCGCGTCCCGATTCCCCGGCGGACATGTCATCTACCTCGCCGACGATGTCATATTCCACGCGGCCCTGCTGGCGGCGCACGTCCTGGAGCGTCATCGTGTGCCCGTAATCCACGGATCCCTCATATTGCCACTGATACCCCTTTTTGTCCGGCAGCAGCGCTGCCAGCTGGGCGTCGGCTTCGCCGGCCGATGGGCTGGCAGGCGTGGCCGAGGGTTCTGCGGACAGCGTTGGGCTCTCGCCGGCTGTGACGGCGGGGGTGGCGCTGACGCTGGGCTGTATCCCCGGCGTACCGATGGGAACCACGGGTTCGCAACCTGCCGCCACCATGACCAACATCATGCCTGCCAGCAGCAGTCTTATTTTTATCATGCGTGTACCATCCTTTTTCTAAGGTTGATCGGGCTCCATTCTAGTATATGCATGGCTGTCGGACTCACACAAGCAGGGTATGGCCGATCAACCATTCCTCGGCAATGCCGTTTCTTGAAAATTCCAATTCTGTGCATTATGATATCCGTGCGGGAAACGCTACGCTCATACCCAATGAGGAGCGCCAACCGTGAACGAACCGCATGATCATTCCCCGCAGGGGGAAGAAGCCCTGCCGCCGTCCCAGGATGAGAACCGCAAGGAGCGCGGCGCCCGGCACAGCAAGAGCCCGCTCCATCGCGCGCTCAACGTGGTGCTGGTGGTGCTGCTGGCCGCCGCCGCGGCGTTGGCCGGCATGCTGTGGCAGACGATGCGAAACAGCGGCGCCATCGAGACATTGCCCATCGTGACCGCGCCTGCCCACGGCGCACAGCTGACACCACCGCCGGATCTGGAGCCTGGCGAAGAAAGCCTGGACGATGAACCGCTGGCCGAGAGCGAGCCCGACGCCTACGACCGTACGCCGATCTACGCCGTCGCGCAACGGGATCCGGACGTCTTGAACATCCTGGTGCTGGGGCTGGACACCCGCACCCGCGGCGGGGCCGGCCGCAGCGACGTCAACATGATCGTCAGCATACGCCGTTCCAACGGTTCGGTGAAGCTGGCCAGCGTTCTGCGCGACACGCTGGTGCCCATCGAAGACCACGGCTGGAACCGGCTCAACGCCGCCTATCTGATGGGCGGGCCGGGCCGCAGCGTAAACACCGTCAACCAGGTGCTGGGCACCGACGTGCAGCGTTACGTCAAGCTGGACTTCTTCACCATCAGCGACATCATAGACGCCGTAGGCGGCGTGCAGGTGGAACTGACCAAGGCGGAGGTGGATTGGCTGCGCAACGACGGCGTAAATATTTCCAAAGGTGCGGGCCTTAAGCAATTGGATGGCGCCAAGGCGCTGGCCTATGCCCGCATCCGCAAGCTGGACAGCGACTTCCAGCGCACGCAGCGCCAGCGCAACGTGATGGCTGCGGCCCTCAAGAACCTGCGGGGGATGTCCCCGGTGCAGCTGGCGGGGCTGCTGCGCAAGCTGCTGCCCCAGGTGCGCACCAACATCGGCAGCGGTGAGATCCTCACGCTGGCCACCAGCGTCGTGAGCGCCCGCGGTCAGGATATCGAGCAACTGACGATACCGGTCAAAGGGTCCTTTTCCTTCAAGAAATACAAAGGTATGTCCATCATTTCCGCAGATTTTAATAAAAACACGCAGGCGCTGCAGGAATTCCTCTATGGAGAGTAGCGCCTGACGCGATGGAGCAGGAGGCAATCCATGAGCAAGAATCCCCTTTCCGTCATCTACGACAATGACCCGGCTCTGGCCAAGCTCATCGGGGAATCGATGAAGCTGGCCTTTGAGGACGGCGTTGTCAGCGCCAAGCACAAGGCGCTCATCGCACTGGCCATTGACGCTTCCAAGGGCGCCGCCGACGGCGTGCGCTCGCTGGCCCAGCAGGCCATGCGCGCCGGCGCCACCCGCGAGGAGATCCTGGAGACGCTGCATGTCGTATATGCCGTGTGCGGTGGCAGCTCCATGTTCACCGCCGCCGCCGGGCTGGACGGCGTTCTGTAGAAGCGGTCCTGCCCATGCCCCATATCGCTTTGGAAAAATGGGATGCCTTTTCCGAGGGCCGCTCGCAGGGCAACCCGGTGGCGGTCGTGCGGCTGCATACCCCGGCTGTGGATGACGCCCCGATGATGCGGCTGGCCGGGGAGCTCCAAGGCTGGGCCAACGGCGTGGTCACGGTGGCCCAGGGAGAAGGTGGGTTTTCGTTGCGCTTTATCCTGGCCGGGGGCGAAGCGCCGCTGGCCGGCCATGGCATGCTGGCCGCAGCCCACAGCCTGCTGGCCGCCGATCCTTCGCTTGCCGGGGGTTCTATTGTGTTGCAGGCGGGCGGCCGCCTGTTGGCGCGGGCGGAAGCGCCCGGCCGCGTGTTCGTGCAGTCCAAGGCGGCGGCTCCGCTGCCGCTGCCGCCCTTTCTGGATGACCTGTACTGGGCACTGGGCTTGAGCGAAGCGCAGATGGGCCGCGAGGAGTTGCGTTTTGTGGACGTGGGCCAGCGGGTGCTGCTGGTGCCCATGCGCACCTGCGCGGCGCTGGCCGATCTGCTGCCTGTGTGGGAGGCGCTGGCCAAGTACTGCGACAGGCACCGTGTGGACGTCGTACTGCCCTGGACGGCCAACGCCACGATGCCCGCCTCGCGCTGGCGCGCCCGCGCCTTCGCGCCGCGGCTGGGCCTGCGGGAAGACCCGGCATCTGGCTTGGGCAACGCCGCCCTGGGCTATGAGCTGCTGCGGCGGAGCCTGTGGCAGGGCGAGCCGGCACAGGTGGAACAGGGCTCCAGCTATGAGCGGCCCAATCTGGTGCAGCTACAGGCACGGGACGGACGGGTGTGGTTCGGCGGCCCGGCGCGGCTGTGCTTCTCCGGGGTGTATCACCTGTGAAACCGCTGGATGGTTTGTTGCCAGTGGGCCGTGACGGCGTGGAGGCTGTTACGGCACTGTTCGCGCAGGCTTTCCACGACAACCCGATGTTTGCCCATGTGCTGCCCGATGAACGGCTCCGGCGGCGCACGCTGCCTGCAATGATGCGGCCGTCGGTTTCCATGGCCGCGGCCAACGGCGGCCTGTTTGCGACCTCGGCGGTGCTGGAGGGCGCGATCTTTGTGCGTGTCACCGGGCAGCGGGACCGGCTGCCTGGCCTGAGCAGCGCGCTGGGTGCTCTGGCGCTGCTGCTGCGGCCCGGCCTGTGGCCCATGGTGGCACGCTTCGTGGGCCTGGGCCCTGCCACCACGGTGCTGCAGCGCACCATGCGCTTGCTGGAGCCGGCGCTGGCCGTAGAGCTGGTGGCCGTGGCGGAAGCGCATCGGGGGCAGGGGCACATGGGTGTGCTGATGCGCGCCGCGCTGCGGCGGGCCGACGAGCTGGGCCTGCGCTGCGTGCTGGAGACCGAGTCGCCGCGAAATGTGCAGATCTATGAGCACTACGGCTTCCGGCTGCACAGCGCCATCCAGGCGGTGCCGGGCAAGGTGACCTATTACGTGATGACCAGAGAACCGGGTGAGGGAGAGAAACATGATGAACGAACGG
>JAEZSC010000163.1 GCA_023422005.1 Bacillota bacterium
CCGGCCGGCTCATCGACGCCACCTATGGGCGCAGGACCCGCGCCGTCATCATCATGGACAGCGAGCACGTGATCCTGAGCGCCGTTCAGCCGGAGACCGTGGCCAACCGCCTGGAATCCGACGGCCGTATCGAAATCGAGGAGGACGAGGAAACCTGATGAACCAACCCAAGGGGCTGCTTCTGGTGGTGTCAGGCCCGGCAGGCGCCGGCAAAAGCACTGTGTGCAAACGTTTGCGGGCCGAGCTGCCTGATTTGGCGCTTTCGGTATCGGTGACAACGCGGGGGCCGCGCAATCAGGAACAGGAGGGAATCAACTATTTCTTCCGCACCCACGAGCAGTTTCAGCACATGCTGGAAAACGAGGAGCTGCTGGAATACGCCCACGTCTATGGCAACTATTACGGGACGCCCCGAGATTATGTGACCCGCATGATGCAGGAAAACCATGACGTGCTGCTGGAGATCGAGATGCAGGGCGCGCTGCAGGTTAAGAAGCGTTTTCCCGGCGGCGTGTTCATCTTCGTGGTGCCACCGTCCATCCGCGATCTTTACGTGCGCCTGGACAAGCGCGGCAGCGAGACGCCCGAGAGCCTGATGCGCCGCTTCCGCAGCGCCTATGGAGAACTGGGCTATCTGGATGAGTACCACTATCTCGTCGTGAATGACGACGTGGAAAAGGCAGTGGAGCGCATCAAGGCCATCATCGTCGCGGAGAAATGCCGCGTGAACCGCAACATGGATATCAAACAAGCTTTGCTTGAGGAGGCAGACAGCATATGAACAACAATTCCGGCATGATGTATCCCCCCATGGACGAGCTGCTGGAGAAGGTGGACAACCGCTACACGCTGGTTGTGGAGACCGCCAAGCGAGCCCGCCAGCTGGTGGACGGCGCGCCCAAGCTCAGCCGCGCCTCGGTGGATAAGCCCGTGACCATCGCCGTGCGCGAGATCCACGAGGGCAAGATTAAGTACGAGCGTCCCTTCGACGGGTACAAATAAGGAGCGGTCTCCATGGCAATTATTGTGCTGGGCGTAACGGGGGGCATCGCGGCCTACAAGGCGGCGGACCTGACCAGCCGGCTTAAGAAAGCCGGCCACGCCGTGCATGTGATCATGACGCACAACGCCGAGCATTTCATTTCCGCGCTGACCTTTGAGACGCTCAGCGGCAACCCGGTGACCACCGACACCTTCCTGCGGGATCGCCCCTGGGAGGTTGAGCATGTGGCGCTGGCCAAGGCCGCAGAGCTGCTGCTGGTGGCGCCGGCCACAGCCAACATCATCGGCAAGTTCGCCCATGGCATCGCCGACGACATGCTGTCCACGACCTATCTGGCCACCACCGCTCCGGTGCTGCTGGCCCCGGCCATGAACGACCACATGTACCAAAACGAAGCCGTGCAGGCCAACCTCGACCTGCTGCGGCAGCGCGGCGTGCACATGGTCGGCCCCGAGAGCGGCCTGCTGGCCTGCGGGGACGAAGCCATCGGCCGCATGAGCGAGCCCGTGGACATCGCCGCCGCCGTGGAAGCGCTGCTCAATGGCGCGCAGACGCTGGCCGGCAAGACCGTGCTGGTGACCGCCGGCCCCACCCGCGAGGCGCTGGACCCGGTGCGGTATCTGACCAACCGCTCCTCCGGGCGCATGGGGTATGCGCTGGCTGCCGAGGCCGCCCGCCGAGGCGCGCAGGTGTGGCTGGTCAGCGGCCCGGTGCGCCTGAGTGCGCCTGCCGGCGTCAAGCTCGTGTCCGTAACCTCCGCCGCGGAGATGCTGGACGCCTGCACGTCGCTGTTCCCCGAATGCGACGCGGCCATCATGGCCGCGGCCCCGGCGGATTTCCGCGCCACGCAGGTCGCGTCGCAAAAGATCAAGAAGACCGGCGGCGGCGCGCTTGAGCTGACGCTGGAACAGACCACAGACATCGCCGCCGAGCTGGGCCGCGCCAAGCAGGCCGGCCAGGTGCTGGTGTGCTTCGCCGCCGAGACACAGGACCTGCTGCCCAACGCCCGGGCCAAGCTTGCGCGCAAGAACGCCGACCTGATGGTGGCCAACGACGTATCCGAAGCCGGCAGCGGCTTCGAGGTGGACACCAACCGCGTGACGCTGCTGAGCGCCGTAGCGGAGGAGGCCCTGCCGCAGATGAGCAAGGCCGAGGTGGCGGGGGCGATACTGGACAGGGTGGAGAAGCTGCTGTAGGCTTTCCCGAAACTTATGTTTGGTTATATAGCCTTCCCCTTGAGGAGAAGCCTTGATGGGAACGATGACCATTTAAAAGCGAGGCGGCACACGTGCCGCCTCGCTTGTGAGTTATTTGTGCCATTCCCACTTGGTCTCATTGCACGCCGGGTAGAACCCGATGCTGTAATAGAACTGCTGGGAGGAGCCCACCCACGCGCGAGCAGCGCCCAGAGCCCCGCAGCGGCGCACGCCTTCCAGCACGGCGGCGCGGCCGCAGCCCATGCGCCGGTAGCGTGGGTCCGTTGCCACGGGCTCCACCAGGGCGTTCTGCGTGCCCGGCTCATACCACATGCCGCAGTAGCTGACGAACTGGCCGTCAGGCGCGGCCACCGCGATATTCAGACTCAGATCGATATGAGGGCCGCTCAGGCTCACGCGGCGCTCCTCCAGCGAGGCTTCATCCATGGGCGCGGGGCCCTCGTCCTCGTGGTTGAAGCCATTCCACAGCACCTGGTTATACTTGCGCAGGTCATACTCGTCGGCCAGGCTCACGATGCGGAAACCCTCGGGCAGGGTATAGTCCAGCGCCGTATCGGCGATATCCAGCACGGCGGTGGCCTCGCGGTCCTGGCTCGGTCGGAACCCTTGGGCGCGGGCGAATCGCTGTAACGTAGGATCATTGTCGTCCAGAAGCGCCGTTAGCTTGCCGCCGGCGCTTAGGTGCTCCATGGCGTAAAGCAGCATGTCGGGCTTCAGTGCCAGGTGCTCCTTGTCGGCAACCAGATAGGCCTCGCCCAATTTGGTCTCAAAGGTCGCCAGCGCCACGATGCTGCCGTCCTCCTCCCAAATACCGATGCGGCCCAGCGCCGCGGTGTCCAGATAAGGCAGGGAATGCATCCACTCCCAGCGCCCCCAGTGGAAGCCCGGGCTTACGGGCTCCGGTTCGTTGGCGCGGACGAGAAACTCTCGCACGCGGTGGAAATGACCGCTGAAACCTGGTTGTGGATCGTAGGTACGCATAACGATACTCATAACTTCTCCTTGCGGGCGCCGCGGCGGTCATATGGTTTGACCAGCGGGCTGATACCCGATATACTTATTCATATGATTAAATTGGAGGTGCTTGTGTTGACCACCACGATCTATGTCACCGATGCAGACAAGGAACGGCTGCAGAAGCGCATGGATGAATACCGGCAGAACAACCCGAACTGCGCGGACAGCGTCCGCGCGCTGGAGAGGGAGCTAAAGCGCGCCCATATCGTCACCGCTGCCGACATCCCGGCGAGTGTCGTGACGATGAACTCCCGGGCGGTGCTGCGCAACCGG
>JAEZSC010000170.1 GCA_023422005.1 Bacillota bacterium
CGATCCGGAGCGCAAATCTCTTTGAAAGGGGTTGATCGTTTGGCAGTGCATTTTTATGAGGTGACGAGCCTCTAAAAAAGAATAGGCGCGGAGCATTGGGCTGCCGGCTTGATCCGCCGGAGGCTTGGTGTTCCCGCCCTTCTTTATGGAAACCCGAAGCCGCAGGGGTTCTCCTGCGGCTTTGCTGCACCCAGACATCCATGCCATTTCAAGGAGAGAGTATGAAGTATCGCAACGCAAAGGCCGTGCTGCCCGAGGCGCTGCTGGCCGAGCTGCAGAAATATTGCCAGGGTGAGCTGATATACATTCCCAACAGCGACCGCAAAGCCGGCTGGGGCTGCGTAAACGGTTCCCGGGAGCGCTACGCCACGCGAAACCGGCAGATCGTGCAGCACCACCGCGACGGCGCGGCGGTGGACGAGTTGGCCAGGCAGTTCTTCCTGTCCCGCGACAGCATCAAGAAGATCCTCAAAAACAACATCGACAGTTGAGGGACCATCTCGGCGCACCCAACGTGAGCCGATCGATGATAAATGATACGAAAACGCGGCATCATCCAAGGCGCTTTGCCTGGGATGGTGCCGTTTGCCGCTTTTTGCCAACCCGGCGCTGATGCTGGCGGCGCGATGGGCGCATGCATGTACCAGCGCCGCGCAGGCGGAGCTGTGCTGCCGGTGCTTTCTCACCCATCTTCCATTTTTAGCGCTTGCCAACGCCAGATTCCAGTGGTATCATTAAGAATCATAGCACGAGGTGACACAGCGCATGCATCTTTCCGACCGTCTCGCAATGGTATTGGCCCGCTGAGGGGGTAGTCTACCCTTTTCACGGCCAGACCAATTGCATAACGGTTGGAACCAGCATCGCTGTTATTTTTATGCCTTCTCCCGGCTGGGAGGGGCGTTAGCCGGCGCGGTCGTGCCCGCGCTGGAACCCGGAAGAGGCGATGGCCTCTTCTTTTTTTATTCGAAAATAAGGTGAATGATATGAGTCTTTTGGAGATCGAAAACTTGACCCACAGCTTCGGGGAGAAGCGCATCTTTACCAATGTGAACCTGCGGCTGCTCCCCGGCGACCACATGGGCCTGACCGGCCTCAATGGCAGCGGCAAGAGCACGCTGCTGAACCTAATGGCCAACCGGCTGGATGCCGACACCGGCACGCTTGCCTGGCAGCCCAAGCTCCGGGTGGGCTTTCTGGACCAATACGCCAGCGTGGACCAGAGCCTTTGCATTCGTGCCTATCTGCAGCAGGCTTTTGCCGTGCTCTACGACATGGAGCGGCAGGTTCAGCGGGATCATGACGCCATGGAAACGGCGGAAGACCCGGAACTTACGCGGCTCATGAGCCGCGCGGCGCGTCTGCAGACAGCGCTGGAGCAGCAGGGCTTCTACCAGGTGGACAGCACCATCGCCAGGGTGGCGGCGGGGCTGGGCCTCACGGCGCTGGGGCTGGACACAGAACTTGGGCATTTGAGCGGCGGCCAGCGTGCCAAGGTGCTGCTGGCCAAGCTGCTGCTGGAGGCTCCGGACGTGCTGCTGCTGGACGAGCCAACAAACTTTCTGGACCGCAGCCACATCGATTGGCTGGCCAAGTTCCTGCGCAGCTTCGAGGGCGCTTTCGTGTTGGTCAGCCACGACGCGGCCTTTTTGACCGAGGTAACCAACTGCATCTGCGACATCGAGTTCTGCGCTGTGAACCGCTACAGCGGCAACTTCGCAAGCTTCCAGCGCCAGAAGGAGCACAAAAAAGAGCAATACCTGCGGGACTATGCCCGCCAGCAGCAGGAGATCGCCAAGCTGGAGGATTACATCGCCCGCAACCTGGTCCGGGCGTCCACCAGCAACATGGCTAAGAGCCGCCGCAAGAAGCTGGAGAAGATCGAACGCATGGACAAGCCCGTAATCGCCGGCCGCCCCCACTTCACCTTCGCCCACAAGCCCGTAAGCGAGCAGGTGCTGCTGGAGGTCCGCAAGCTGTCGGTGGGCTATGACCGCACGCTGCTGGGCGGCATCGATCTAAAGGTGCGCTCCGGCGATAAAATCGCCATCACGGGCTTCAACGGCATTGGCAAGACCACACTGCTCAAGACCATCGCCGGCAGCCTGCCCTCCCGGGGCGGCTCCTTCCGCTTCTGCGACAACATCGCCGTGGGCTATTACGAGCAGGATCATGCTTTCCGCGACCCCGGGCTCACGCCGCTGCAGGAGCTGCTGGCGAGCTTCCCCAAACTGGCGCCTAAGGACGCCCGCAAGTGGCTGAGCCGCTGCGCCCTGCGGGCTGAGCATGCCGAACGCCGCCTGAGCCTGCTCAGCGGCGGCGAGCAGGCCAAGGTGAAGCTGTGCAAGCTGATGCTGGGCAGCTACACGCTGCTGGTGCTGGACGAGCCCACCAATCACCTGGATGTGACGGCAAAAGAAGTGCTCAAGGAGGCGCTGGCCGGCTTTCCCGGCGCGGTGATCCTCGTGAGTCACGAGCAGGCTTTCTACCGCGATCTGGTGGGGCGGGTCGTCAACGTGGAAGGGTATCTAGGGGATCGCTGAATAAATGGGGCGTCCGAATTGTGCAGTGTATTTTTTCGTCCTGCCAGGCGGAGGAGGTCGCTTATGCCGCAGTGCATAGGCGGCCGACGACAACGCAGCAGGGCGAAAAAAGACCAAGCAAGGGGATGCAATGCTTTATTCAACGATTTCCTAAAGAGCTAAGGGCAGGGGAGCGGCGCACGATGTGCCCGCTTTGCACGACCAGTGCCACGGCCCGCAGGCACTCCAGGCTGTGCAGCGGGTCGCCGTGTACAGCCACGAGGTCAGCGGCCATACCCGGCCGCAGCGCGCCGATCTCTTGAGCCCGGCCGCAGGCGGCGGCGCCGCCGTGGGTCAGCGCCCGCAGGATGGCGGCGTTGCTCAAGCCCACCTGGGCCAGCAGCTCCAGCTCGCCCCAGGGCAGGCCAGGGAGGAACCATGGCGCTTCCCGCTCCAGGAAGTCGTCACCCACGGCCAGCGTGCCGCCGGCCATGTGGAAGCGGCGCACGTTGTCCAGCGCTGTGCCCAGCACCGGCGCGCCGTATTTCTCGGCGATCATGCGGTGCACGCTCAGCGTGGGCGTCAGCGTGACGCCTTGGGCCACCATGTCGGCGATCAGCGCGTCGTCCATGGGCTCATAGGGTACATGGGCGGCGTCATCCAGACCGGCGTCCACCAACGTGCGCAGCGGCTGCGTCTGCGTGGCGTGGGCGCTCACCCGCAGCCCCTCCGTGTGGGCGGCGTCGCAGATCGCCCCCAGCAGCTCGGGGCTGAGCACGGGCAATCCATAGGTGGAGGGGTCCATGCCCCATTCCAGCGATGTCTTGATGAAATCCGCTCCGGCCCTGGCCAGCCGGCGCACCGCCTCGGCGGCGCTTTTTGGGCTGTCCACCGGCAGCGGGGCGACGCCGCCATAGCCGCCTGGGGCGGCCAGGAATTTACCCGGAGACAGCAGCCGAGGCCCGTCCCCATGGCGGTTGCGGGCGTCCCGGGCGGCCAGCACATCCTCCGGGGCGCTGGCGTTCAGCGCGCCCATGTCGCGCATGGTCGTGATGCCGGCGTCCAGCGCGGCGCGCAAATAATCGACGTCATAGGCGGGCAAGTCCTGCCCGGCCTGGTGCTTAAAGCCGGGGTGGCAGTGGGCGTGCACGAAGCCGGGCAGCACCGTGCAGCCGGTCATATCCAGCCCACCGGGCTGCGGGTGTGCCTCTATGGCGGCGATGCGGCCGTTTTCCACGATCAGGCACCTGTCAGCCAGCAGGGTTTCGCTGACGCCATCAAAGAGCGAGCAATGGTTCAAGATGAGACGAGCGGATAAGGAAGAGGATGTCATACGCACCTGCCGAGCTTTTTCGCCAGTATAGCATGAACGCTTTGGCGCAGACAAGGGAATGCCGACTGCGTTATCAGACTGCCAACGCCCGTAGATGCAATCTTTTAATAGGCGGTGACAGAAGCATGGCTAGAGCTTTTGCGCACTCCGTGCTACCATATAGGCGGAGTTGCATCGGCCCCGCCATACGACATCGAAAGGAAAGAAACGGCCTTGGAATTGGACTTAAGATCACTGGAAGCGAGACACGCCCATGACCTGCTGACCAGCTGCGTAACACCCAGGCCCATTGCCTGGGTGTCATCGATCAACCGGCAGGGAGAGACCAATCTTGCGCCCTTCAGCTTTTTTACAGGTGTATCGTGGTCTCCACCCATTCTGGCGTTCTCCGTCGTCAACCGCGCGGATGGCTCTAAAAAGGATACCGTGCTCAACATAGAGGCGGTGCCAGAATTCGTGATCCACCTAGTATCGGTGGATCTGCTGGGAGCCATGGAGTATTCCGCTAAGCCGATCCCCTATGGTGAGGACGAAGCTCTAGTGGAGGGCATCCATCTGGTTCCCTCGCGTACGGTAAGGCCTCTGCGGATTCGCGAAGCCAAAGCCGCGTTTGAATGCAAGCTGGAACGCATCGTACGGGTCAGCGAGGGAGCCAACGCCGGGAATCTGATCCTTGGCCAGGTGCAGTTGATGCATGTAAGCGATGGCGTGCTGCTCAATGGGCGGGAGGCCGACTGGCAAGCTCTGGATGCCCTTGGCAGGCTGAGCGGCAATCGGTATTGCGCGGTTCGTTCCGTCATCGAGAGCGAGACGAATTAATGAATTGCCTGCCGACGTTTATCGGCAGGCAGTTTTCATATCATATGGCTTACGTGGTCTCGGGTTGGGGTGTGCCAAAACCAGGGAAAATATCGCTCCAATCAAAGCCGCCTCCGTCGTCGGTGGGCAGCGGGTTGGGGTCGGGCACGGTGACAGCCTGAGAAGCCGTGGGGCTGCCGGCCACATTGAGGTCCGGGTGCACCGGCAGGATGTAATACTGCCATACACCCATGCCCGCCGAGGCGTCCTCATATTGCAAGACAGTGTTGGCAGCGCCCTTTAGCTCGGCGATCTTGGCTGTCTGCCCGAAGCCGTCGATGCGGTAGAGATCATAGCGCACATAGTCCTGCAGCACGATGAACGTGATCTCCGGCTTGCTGTTTGCGCTTAAGCCCACGCTGAAGCCCGAGGGGGTCTGCGGTGTCTGCCAATAGTTGGATTGGGCCGTGGGCGCTTGAGAGCGGGGGAAGTATTCGTAAAGTTTATGCTCCTCGGGCGTCAGCTCTGTAGCCAGCAGCGTCTGCCCGGTCGTCGTAAGGGCCAGTTTGTCCAGCACCACCAGCGCCACGGAATCCGGAGGTTCAATTTTCGGCGCTTCGCGGTTCTTATAGAGGTAGGTGTACAGCGCCTTCTGTATCTGCGCCGGGTAGGTGCCGCCGGTAACCTTGCTGGCCAGTACGTGGTTGGCGTCGGTCCTGTCAAAGCCCATCCAGGTGACCATGGTGACGTCGGCATTGTAGCTGGCCAGCCACACGTCTCGGTTGCCCCGGCTGTCGTCGGCAGATTTCCAGCCGGCGGTGCCGGTCTTGGCGGACACCTGTACGTTTTCCATCTTGAGGCCGCTGGCCGTGCCGCCGGTGACGGTCGTGCGCAGGATGTCGGTCATGATGAACGCTGTAGCATCGCTCATGACCACGGTTGTCACCGGGTTGGCCTGGTAAATCGTGTTGCCGTCAGGGTCGTCGATGCGGATCACAAAGGCCGGATGGGTCAGCCGGCCGCCGTTGGCGAAGGCTGTGTAAGCGCCCGCCAGCTCCAGCGGCGTGACACCCTGGGTGAAGCCGCCCAAGGCCAGCGAGAGGTTGTCGTCGCCCTCGGCAAAGGGGATTCCCAGCTTTCCGGCAAAGTCCTTACCTGAATCCAGCCCTACGTCGTGCAGTACGCGCACGGCAGGCACGTTGATCGACTTCATCAGCGCCCAGCGCAGTGTAACCCAGCCCTGGTAAGCGCCCAAGTCCTTGGGCTGGTAACCGTTATAATTAACCGCCTCATCCTGCAGCATCGTTGCACCGGTATATCCGAACCGGTCTATGGCCACGCCATAATCCAGTATGGGTTTGATGGCCGAGCCCGGCTGGCGGCGGGAGCTGGTGGCGCGGTTGAGGCCAAACTTGGTCGTGTAGGCGCGGCCGCCCACGATGGCGCGTACGGCTCCGGTCTTGCTGTCCACGACGATGCTGGCGCTTTGCACCTTCTCGCCATCCTTGGCGTCGGGGGGGAAGTTCTTGGCGTTGCCCATTGCTTCGTCCAGCTGCGTCTGCAGGCCGGCGTCCATGGAAGTATACACGCGGTAGCCGCTGCTAACCATGTCCTCCCGAGGCAGCTTGGTGATGGCCTCGGCCTCCTGGGCGGCAGCGTCCAGAAAGTAGCCGAAACGCTCCTGCTTGTCGGTTTCCTTGGCCAGCACGACCTTCTCCTTGCGGGCGGCCTCCATCTCTTCCTGGTCGATGTATCCCTGTTCTTTCATGAGCCCCAGTATCAAATTGCGCCGAGCCACCGATTTATCCATGTTGATATGTGGTGCGTAGATGCCCGGCCCTTTTAGTATGCCTATCAGCAGAGCGCCTTGTGCCAGTGTCAGGTCCTTGGCTTTCTTGCCGAAATAAACCTCAGCGGCAGCCTCTAGGCCGTAGGCTCCCTTGCCGAAGTACACGGTGTTCAGATACATTTCGAGGATCTGGTCCTTGGTATATACGCGCTCCAGCTGCAGAGCCAGGCGGGCCTCCTGCAGCTTGCGGCTCCATGTCTTTTCGTTGGTCAGGTGGGTGTTTTTGACCAGCTGCTGGCTCAGCGTGCTGGCGCCCTGGGCCAGGTTGCCGCCGCGAAGGTCCGCCCACAGCGCGCCGACGATGCGCTTGAGGTCCACGCCGGGGTGGCTGTAGAAGCGGGTGTCCTCGGTGGCGATCAGGGCATTCTGCACGTGTTTGGGCATGTCGGCCAGCGGTATGTTGGTGCGGTTCTGGGAGCTGTGCATGCCGCCGATCTCGTTGCCGTCCTTATCGTAAAACACCAGCGTCTGCGCCAGATTCTCCAGCTTGCCGGGGTCGAAATCCTTCCAGTTGGTCGTATCGATCAGGCGGATGAAGAATATGATGCCGCCGGCGAGGCACAGAAGCACCACGACCGCGGCAATTTTGATGCCAAGGCTAAAGAAACGTTTGATCTTTTTGCGATTGATTGCCAAACCCTGTCTCCTGTTCGCGGATTTCCGGATTTCACGGCAAGTATATCATGCCCTGCCGGCCGTCGAAACATGACGGGGTGTCGAATCCATGAACAAGCTGTAAGTATTTTGTAAAAAAGGGAACGGATGATGGCGCTCCGTCGGTGCGGGCGGCGGGATCTTTAGTGGTGTTTTACCGCAATGAACCTTCAAAAGGTTGAGGTTTGTACTTCTTATTGAAGCGCACGCCATTGCAATACACCGGGTCATCGGGGGAGGGAAGAAAGGCGCTGTGGCCGAACATCAGCGCGTCGGGCAGCGGGCGCTGGGGCAGGTTGTCCTGCCCGCGGCCGGATTGGTAGAGCTGCTCGCCCATGAAAATCATCGTGGCCGAGTGCCCGCCATCCAGGTTATAAGCCACGGTGCAGCCCTTGGCGACATACATCTTTGCCAGGTCGGTCAGCGTGTAGCTGCCCTTGGTCGTGATCAGGATGTAGTGGCCCTTCTCTACCATGCCGATGGAGGCACGGAAGTTGCCTGTGCGCAGTCGGTGCTTGTTGAGGCCGGGGGCAAGCTTGCCGTCCTGCACGAGGATGGGACCGAAGGCGTAGGCATCCCTAACGCCCATCACCAGCAGGTCTTTGGCTTTTGCCTTGCCGGGCGCATACACCCGCAGCTCGCCGTCAGGCAGTATGGCCATGGTGGGAGCTTGCGCCTTGTCGTAATAAACCTTACCAGATCGAATCATGACGCCCTTGGGGTTGCCCCGGTGGGTCACATAATCGCCGGTAATGGCCAGCACCGCCCCGTATTGCCGGGCGATCTTGTAGGGCAGAAGCGTCTTGCGCCCGAAAAGATCCTTGTAGGCAAAGCCGCCGTAGGGCAGCTGCCCTCCCCTGGTATAGACCTCGGCAACAAAATAGATGCCGCCGGGGCCCTTTAGGGCATCCACGCGCACGCTGAGCGTCAGGTCCTTGTAGATCCATGGCCCCTTGTCGGGGTCTTTGACCGACTTGTAGGGCCGGTCTGTACTAAAGTGGACGCTCCGGGGGTCGGGGGTGGAGGCGGGCATTCCCGAAAACATGGGATCTGCCGCGGCCCGGGTGGGCGGCAGCGCGCAGAACAAGCCAATCAGCAGTGCGGCACAGGTCAGAATGGAGATCGGCCGTTTCCCAAGGACCATGTGTTATCACTCCTTCAACCTATGCGTCATGTCACGCAATAGTTGAATATGTACATGTAATTGTTTACTAGGATGCGCGGCAAGCTGAAAATTATTCCGATTTTTTTGTCGATACCGTTCCTGTGCGTGTATAGCCATAAACGAACCTGTGCATACTATGGCAATCACTGCAAAAAATGGCGCATGCTGGCTGCTTTGCGAAAATGGCCGTGTTCGACAAAACCGGTGGGATTGCGCCAAAGGGAGTGAGCGGCCATCCATGGAAACATGGATATGGGAAGGGGGCGGGCGATTGACTCTGCGGACGGAGGAAAAGAATGGCGAGCTGGTGGCATGGCTGGCCGGCGAGCTGGACCATCACAGCGCCGACGCTGTGCGCGCCGGGCTAGACAACGCGCTGTCGCGCGCAAAAGCCAAGCGTTTAGTGCTGGACATGTCGGCGATGACATTCATGGACAGCTCGGGCATCGGCGTCGTATTGGGGCGCTACAAGAAGATGAAAGAGCGGGGCGGCAGCGTGGCTGTGCGGGGGTTGTCTCAGAAGATGGACAGAATCCTGCGGCTGGCCGGGCTGTACTCCGTGGTGGAGCGCGAGTAGCGCCATAGGTTTGATTACAAGACGGCTGAATCACCGCGCGTGCAACCGGCGGTGAATGGGAGGAGAACATGCGGGGAAGGGACTATATGAAGCTGGAGATCCCGGCGTACTCTCAGAACGAGAGCTTCGCCCGGGTGGCTGTGGGTGCGTTTCTGACGCGGCTGAACCCCACATTGGAGGAATTGTCCGACGTTAAGACGGCGGTATCCGAGGCGGTCACCAATGCCATCGTGCACGGCTATTGCCATCGGCCCGGCAGCCCTGTGGAGATCGTCGCCGAGGTGCGCGGCAACGAGTTCCACGTGCAGGTGAGCGACAGCGGCATAGGCATAGAGGATGTGAGCCAGGCCCTGGAGCCCTTCTATACATCCAAGCCCGATCAGGAGCGCTCCGGCATGGGCTTCACCGTGATGCAGACGTTTATGGACGATCTGCAGGTGCAATCCACCCCCGGCCAGGGCACCACCGTGCGCATGGTCAAGCGTTTGAGCCCCCTGCCGGCCGAGGAAGCAAAATGACTGCTCAGAGCCGCAGCGCCGAGCAGAGCAACACGCTGGATCTGCTTCGGCGCGCCCATGAAGGAGACGTTCAAGCCGAGGAGCAGCTGATCCGAGAAAATCTGGCGCTGGTGCACAGCGTGGCCAAGCGCTTTCGTGACCGGGGCGCCGATTATGAGGACCTGTTTCAGATCGGCTGCGTGGGCTTTGTAAAGGCCATCAAGAACTTCGATCTAAGCTACGACGTGTGTTTTTCCACCTACGCGGTGCCCATGATCATGGGCGAAATCCGCCGCTTTCTGCGGGACGACGGGCCGCTCAAGATCAGCCGTTCGATCAAGGAAAAGGCCCGTACGCTGATGAGCGTGCAGGAGAAGCTATCGGAAAAGCTGCAGCGGGAGCCCACCGCCGCCGAGATCGCCGCGGAGGCAGGCATACCGCCGGAGGAAATCGCCTTCGTGCTGGAGGCGATGAATCCCATCGGCTCCATCGATGAGGAGCTCAACCCCGGCAGCGAGAACCCGGTGAAAACCATCGACCGCATGGCCGACGATCGCGACCACCCCGACAGCCAGATCGATCGTATACTGGTCAAGGAGCTGCTGGCCACGCTGGAGCCCAGGGAGCGCCAGATCATCATCATGCGATACTTTCAGGAAAAGACCCAGAGCGAGATCGCCCGGGCCATCGGCGTGTCGCAGGTGCAGATATCCCGGTTGGAAAGCAAGATATTGGGAAAAATGCGGCAGATGATGTGAGGGAGATCCATCGCTGCGCTCAGAATGACAGAATAGGCTTCGCAGCAACACACCGTTCTGTCATTCAGAGGCTGCACAGCAGCCGAAGAATCTCCCATTGAAGGGGCCGGCGTTGCACGATATCGCGCCGTGTACACGCAACGGCCTACGTCTCAAAAGGGAGATTCCTCACTGCGTTCGGAATGACAGCACGGGCTGAAATGCCATCGATAGTTTGTTATACCACATCTCATCCAGGTTGTTCGGCCTATTTCATTGGGAATAAAATTGAAACACCAATTCCGCATTTCAGGATAATTTTCATCATCCCGCTCATGATACCGATGAAAGGAGCATGAGCAGGATGGTGATCAAGACTCGCACGGCCATTTTGATACTTGTGGCGGCGTTCATCGTATTTTTTTCTCTGGCGGCGTGGCTCGTCAACCGCCTTGTGGCGCAGATGCGACAAGGCAGCCATGACAACTCAACCTATGTGAGCGAACCGATGGTGCCTGCCCCATGAGCAAGACCGTGGATAAACAACAGGCCAAAGCCTATGAGAAATTCGTGCAGCAGCGCGCGCCCAAGAGCCGCAAGGGTGTGCATCTGCTGCGGGCGTTCTGGGTGGGCGGCGTCATCTGTATGATCGGCCAGGGCTTCAGCGATCTGGGCAAACTGGTATTGCACCTGTCCAAGGAGAACCTGAGCTCCTTCACACCCATGGTCATGGTGTTTCTGGGCGCCACGCTGACAGGGCTGGGCATCTATGACCGCATCGGCAAATATGCCGGAGCGGGTTCCATCGTGCCCATCACGGGCTTTGCCAACTCCATGGTTGCACCGGCCATGGAATTCAAGTCAGAGGGCTATGTCATGGGCACGGCCGCCAAGCTCTTTACGCTGGCGGGGCCGGTGTTGGTGAACGGCTATTCTATTTCGGTAATCTTCGGAATCATCGTCTACTTCATTCAACTGGCTGGAGGCGGCGGATGAAACGCACTGTAACACTAAACAACCCGCCCGTTATCGCAAGCTATGCGACCACCGTGGGCCCCAAGGAAGGCAAGGGCCCCATGGCCCGGTGGTTTGACAACATATTGACCGACGACACGCTGGGGGAAAAAAGCTACGAGAAGGCCGAGTGCCAGATGTTTTCCATGACGGCTGACTTGGCGCTGGCCCGGGCCAAGCTGCAGCCGGGCGACGTGGACCTGATGTTCGGCGGCGACCTGCTGGATCAGCTCATCAGCGCCAGCTTCGCGGCGCGGGGCCTGGAGATCCCCTTTCTGGGGCTGTACGGCGCGTGCTCCACGATGAGCGAATCGCTGATCGCCGCGACGATGGCGCTGTGCTCGGGCAGCGCGCAAACGGTGCTGTGCGTGACCGGCAGCCACTTTTCCACCGCCGAGCGGCAATACCGCTTCCCGCTGGAGCTGGGCAACCAGCGCCCGCCCACCAGCCAGTGGACGGCCACGGCGACCGGCGCCACGGTGCTCAAGGCCCAGGGTGATGGCCCCAGGATCACGCGGTTCACCGTGGGCAAGGTCATCGACTTTGGCATCAAGGACGGCAACAACATGGGCGCAGCCATGGCGCCTGCCGCCGCAGACACCATCGCAGCTCATTTCAACGATTCCGGCGTGGCGCCGGATTATTACGACTATATCGTCACAGGCGATTTGGGCAAGTTGGGACGGGACATCCTCCATGAACTGCTGCTGCAGCACAACCTGAGCCTGGGCCAGCGCCACCGGGATTGCGGCTGCGAGATGTACAGTGACGATCAGGACGTGGATTGCGGTGCTTCGGGCTGCGGCTGTGCTGCCAGCTTCCTCAACGGGTATTATCTCAAGCGCATGAGCTACGGCGAAATCAAACGCATTCTGCTGATTGCCACCGGCGCGCTGCTCAGCCCCACGAGCTCCATGCAGGGGGAGAGCATCCCCAGCGTGGCCCACGCCGTGGCCATCGAAATGGGGTGAGGGCATGGATTGGTTGATGTATCTGAAGGTGTTCCTCGTGGGCGGGCTGCTGTGCAGCATCGGCCAGCTGCTCATCGATTATACGAATATTACACCGGCGCGCATTCTTGTACTCTATGTGACGATGGGCGTCGTCCTGAGTGCATTCGGGTGGTATGGGCATCTGGTGGAATGGGCCGGCGCGGGCGCCACAATCCCATTGACGGGCTTTGGGTATGCGCTGTACAAAGGCACCTATGAGGCGGTGACGCAGCGGGGCATCATCGGCGCCTTCACCGGCGGCGCTTCGGCCACCGCCGGCGGCGTTGTGGCGGCGGTCGTGTTTGGATATCTCTACGCGGTGCTTTTCAAGTCCAGGACCAAGGGATAGGGAGGCTCTGTCATAATCACAACCGGCCGGGCCTGCCGCAATCTGAGGTTGCTGCAGGCCGGTTTCATTCTAGGGCTGTTCTATACCCGGCAGCCGTTCTTTGCGTACAGATAGTTGTAGAGGATCCCATGACGGATTTCATCGGTGATGATTTCCGTAAGAATGTTGATGTGGACGCGGGTCTGCATGGCGTACAAAATCTGCCGGTATCTTTGTACAGCCCCTTGCTCGCCCAACAATGCCCGGCTGAGCCCTTCGCAATAGGATGCCGGGGGCACGAACTGGCCTTCCTGTTCTATGGGAGCGGGTTGACCGGTGATATCATGGTAGATCTGTCGGAAAAGACGGAAATGATTCACTTCATTATCCCGTATTCCCGCAATGATTTGTTTGTCTTCCACTGAGGGAGCATTGTCTATCAACCAAGAATACGCCATGCGGTCCTCGGTTTCGCCGGACAGCGCCTGCAGAATGAGTGCGAGCGCATTGGGCAAATTTTGCGGGTAGGTGAAAATGGAATCATATTGGGGTGTCGTGGACGACATCCACTGCTGCACATGCGAATCTGCCTGACGGCACGCAGTGTTATGGCTGCCATGCCTGTGGGTTCTGGTGAACATGGTATCACTTCCTCCGATCGTGTTCAATTTCTATACTATGAAATAGACTGATCAGCTGTGTTTGTCCTTGACAGAACCTTAAATATTGTATAAAATTTAATATCAAAAAATCGTTAGAGGAGAGAGGACGATGACCATATATGATTTCACCGTGAAGGACGCCCTTGGCAACCTGGTGCCGATGCAGGAATATAAGGGCAAGGCGTTGTTGATCGTCAATACGGCCACCAGTTGTGGCTTCACGCCCCAATACAAGGGCTTGCAGCAGCTCTACGATGATTATCGGGATCGGGGGTTTGAGATACTGGATTTTCCTAGCAACCAGTTCGCCAACCAGTCGCCCTGGAGCGAGACGGAGATCATCCGCTTCTGCCAGCTCAACTACGGCACGAACTTCCGCACCTTCGCCAAGACCGACGTCAACGGCGCCAACGCCGAGCCCCTGTTTGCCTATCTGCGCCGGCAGACGCCGGGCTTCTTTGGCAACGCGATCAAATGGAACTTCACCAAATTTCTGGTAGCCCGCGACGGCTCCGTGGTCAAGCGCTTTGCGCCGACGACCGAGCCGGAAAAAATCAGAACAGCCATTGAGCGACAGCTGGATATGAAGGAGTACGCCTTCGGCGCTTAGCAACGGAACGGCCGGGAGGCATGCTCCCGGCCGTTCTTCAAATGTGCCTGTTTCGGTGCTTTATAGCACATTGCCAACTCTGCTTTGGCTGCGGCTCTGGCAATGCCTCAGGGTGTTGTGCCCAGCGCATCATGATAAACAGCGCCCAACACCGGGAGAGAAGTCCATCCCAAGAGGTTCTACGCGCCCTTCTCCTGCGTTTCTTTGGCCAGGCGGTTGAACTTCTGCAACAGCTCTTCAGCGCTTTGGCGCAGCTTGTCAAGACTGGCACGATTGAGCTCATCCAGCGCGGCGGGGTCTGCCTGGGCGTAGGCAGCCTTGATTTCGTCCAGCGTCAGCAGGAAGTCCTCCTGCAGCGCATCCAACTGCGGGATCATCGGGGTGGGCTCGGTGTGGGCTGAAGCCACCTGCGCCGCTGGGGTGTGCGTGAGGTCCACGGTCTGGCCGATCTCGGGCATCTCGGTCGGCACACCCAGGCGCTGCCTGATGAGGGCCGCCAGTGTCCCCATGGCCTCGGGCTCGCCGTGGCTCAAAAGGATGAGGGAGGGGCGCTGCTTCATTGCCGCCACCCAATCCAGCAGGCCGGCCTGGTCCGCGTGGCCGGAGAAGCCTTCCAGCATCTCGATGCGGGCGTTCACCTGTATCTGCTCGCCGAACAGCCGCACACGCTTGGCGCCATCCAGCAGCGCGCGGCCCAGCGTGCCCTGGGCCTGATAGCCGACGAACACGATTGTGGATTCGGCGCGCCACAGGTTGTGCTTGAGATGGTGCTTGATGCGCCCGGCATCGCACATGCCGCTGGCGCTCAGTATGATCTTGGGGCTGCGGTCGGCATTGATGGCCTTGGACTCCTCCAGGCTGGTGGTGAAGCGCAAGTTGGGAAATTCCAGCGGATGGTCGCCGCTCTCTATGTAGGCGCGGGCTTCGGCGTCGAAGCAGTCGGTGTTCTCCCGAAACACCTGCGTGGCGCTGACGGCCAGGGGGCTGTCCACGTACACCGGCGTGCGCTGCAGCGTGCCCATGTGGTGGCCGTACACGTCGTATTTTTTGTTCAGCTCATATATGACCTCTTGGGTGCGCCCCACGGCGAAGCTGGGGATTACGACGTTGCCGCCCCGGGCCACCGTCTCGTCGATGACGTCGAACAGGCGGTCCACCTTGTCCTCGCGCACATGCAGGCGGTCGCCGTAGGTGGATTCCATGACCAGCACATCGGCGCCTTCTATGACGGACGGATCCCGCAGGATGGGGATGTCGCGGTTGCCCAGATCGCCGGAGAACACGACCTTGCGCTGGGTGCCGCCGTCGGCAATCCACAGCTCCACGATGGAGCTGCCCAGCGTGTGCCCGGCGTCGCGGAAGACCACCCGCACGCCCTCGGCGGGCTGGAACTCCTGATCGTATTTGCGGGCTCGCAGCAGTTTGCAAGCATCCAGCGCGTCCTGGGCTGTATACAGCGGCGGTGTCTCCGGCAGGCCGCCGCGGCGGCTCTTACGGGCGCGCCACTCGGCCTCGGTTTCCTGTATGTGCCCGGAATCCGGCAGCATGATCTGGCAGAGGTCCGCCGTTGCCTTGGTCGCATACACCGGCCCGCGATAGCCATCCAGCCACAGCTTGGGGATGCGCCCCGAATGGTCGATGTGGGCGTGGGTCAGCAGCACAAAATCGATGGATCCCGGGTCGAAGGGGAAGCCCTGGCCGTTGCGCAGCGCCTCCCGGGCGTTGCCCTGGAACATGCCGCAATCCACGAGGAAGGCCAACCGCTCCGTCTGCACCAGATAGCAGGATCCGGTCACCGTGCGCGCCGCGCCGAGAAAGGTGATCTTCATAAAACGTATGCCTCCTGTCTTACAAACCGCTGCGCTGTCCGTCTGAGAGTATTATAGCACGAACCGCCGCTTTTCCTCACCGTGCTGTATTTTGCGTTGTTTTCCAAGGGTGGAACTGCTAGACTGAGTATGCCCATCCAACCCCATTTGCGTGCGTTATTGCTTCACCGAATAAATATGGCACTTCCATGGTGCAGTTTGTTGGTGGAGCAGGCGGAAACCCGGCCATTGAGGCCGTTTTTCCGCGAGATGTCAATAAAAAGTGTGCGATATTGAGTTGGCATCTCAATAATCGTAAGGAGTGACCATCGCCATGGAACAGTCCGTCGCCAACCGGCGCGGCAAGAGCATTGCCCCGGAGGTTTCCGTTCTTTGTCTGTACATGCTGCTGCTGGGGTTTGTGCTGTCCCGGCATGAACCGTGGTTTGACGAAGCGCAGGCGTGGCTCATGGCACGCGACCTTCCCTATGGCGATCTGGTCTTCCGCTGGATGCGCTATGAGGGGCACTTGCCGCTGTGGCACCTGCTGCTGAGCATACCGGCAAAGGCCGGCGTGCCCTATGAGTGGGGGCTTAAGAGCGTGAACTTCCTGTGCGCGTCGGCGGCCACGGCCATTCTGCTGCTGCGCGCGCCTTTTCCACGGCCGGCCAAGCTGCTGCTGCCCTTCACCTACTTCCTGTTCTATCAATACGGCGTCATCAGCCGGTGCTATTCGCTGCTGATGCTGGCGTTATGGCTGAGCGCCGCTTTTTATGCCGCGCGCCATGAGCGCCCGATCCGGTTTGTGCTGGCGCTTATGCTGCTGGGCGGCAGCGCGGCCTACGGCATGCTGATGGCCTTTGCCGTGGCCTTTGTGTGGTTCCTGGAGATGGCCGGGCAAGCCCGGGCCCGGGGCGGGGCGCTGCGCCGACTGCTGGTGGACAGGCGCACGCTGTGCCTGGCTGCGCTGGCAGCCGTGCACATATTCTATGTGGCGCTGCTGTGGCCGCCGGCGGATGGCTTTGCGCCGCTGTCCGCTGCTCAACGCGGATGGACGGAAAGCTTCAACTATGTGGTTCGCGCGCCTCTTGAGGCCACTTTTCTGGATATGACCAACTACATGGACGCCGCGAACACTGCGCTGCCGTGGCCGTTAGCGGTGGAGTCCTTGCTTGTGGTTGCCGGTTTTCTCTGGGTCATGTGGTTCAGGAGGCATTTCCTGCTGGCGTCGCTGCTGCTGGGTTCCCTGTTTCTGTTCTTCTTCACACAGTACTACTACATCCATCATTCCGGCATCCTGTGGCTGTCCATGCTTTTCCTGCTGTGGATATCCACAGTCCAGCCCGTGCAAATGCGTGCTTTGGGCAGATTCCGGGCTAAACTGCTGCCCTATCGGCAGCGGTTGAGGGCCGTCGGGATGGCGACGGTGGGCCTTGTACTGGCGGTGCAGGTCTTCTGGGCCGCATCGGCGGCGTTCCACGATGCGCGGGAGCCCTACAGCGCCGGCAGAGAGCTTGCCGGGTTTCTGAAGCAGCACAGGATGGATCAACTGCGCGTCTTTGGCGCCTATGAAACCTATGTGGACGGCAACGGTGCCTTTTTTGCCGTTCACAACGAGGCGCTCCCGTATTTCACCGACAACATACTCGTGAATCTGAATGAGGGAAACAGGCGTTGGTCCTTTGTTCAGCACCGTCGGCAGCCCTTTACCCAGACCAAGCAGCGCATGAAAGAGCTGGCGGGAGAGCCGGACGTCATCGTGGCCTGGTCGGCGGGCATCGTGCCCTATCATGATGTGTTGCCCATCGAGCGCTATGTCAAGGTTGGGGATTTTTACGGCTGGCATTTCTGGAAGGCGTCGCAGCCGGGTATCGTGCCCCAGTGCGGTGTTTATCTGCGCGAAGATTTGCTGGTGCGCTTCCCCGGCCTGCGACCGCTGCCGGACGTACCCTTGGATCAGTACAAAAAACTGGTGTCCGCTAAGCGGTGACAGAACAAGGATCGGACGGCTGCCGTGGTACTTCTATTCCCAGGCAAAGCATGTTATAATCTTTCTTCAAGAGCCTTTTCTACCAAATCATCGGAGGAAACCGCCCGTGATGAGCATGACCGGCTTCGGCCGGGGTTTTGTGGAGCGCGAGGGCCGGCGCATGCTGCTGGAGCTCAAGAGCGTCAACCACCGTTATCTGGACGTCAGCATGCGCCTGCCCAAGTCGCTGGGCGCGCTGGAAGACCCGCTGCGCCGCCGTCTGCAGGAGCGCTTCGGCCGCGGCCACATCGATGTATACCTCAAATACGAGAACGAAGCCGTCGGCAGTAAAACGGTACGCGTGGATTCGGCGTTGCTGGGGGGCTATCTGGGCGCCCTGAAGAGCATTGAAGGGGCCCACGGTTTGCGCGACGACCTGACGCTGACCGCTGTGCTGCGCATGGGCGATGTGCTGGTGGCCGAGAGCGCCGAGGAGGACGAGGAGGCGCTGCAGGCCATGCTGAGCGAGGCTGCCGACGCCGCCTGCGCGGGCATGCTGGCCATGCGCGTGGCCGAAGGCGACCGCTTGAAGGCCGACATGAGCGCCAAGCTCGAGGGCATGCTGGAGCAGATGGCCATCATCGAAGAACGTTCACCGATGATCGTGACCGAGTATCGCGACAAGTTGCGCGCTCGCATCGCCGAGCTCACCGAAGGCGCGCCCATCGACGAGCAGCGCCTGGCCACTGAGGTCGCCTATATGGCCGACCGCGGCAGCGTGGATGAGGAGATCGTGCGCTTCAAGAGCCACGTCAAGCACTTCCGCGACACGATGCGCCAGAACGGCGCCATCGGCCGCAAGCTGGATTTTATCGTGCAGGAGATGAACCGCGAGATCAATACGATCTGTTCCAAGGCAGCGGACATGACGCTGATCAACGCCGGCATCGCCCTCAAAGGCGAGATTGAAAAAATCCGCGAACAGGTGCAGAACATCGAATAGTCCACCCGCCGACCCCTGCGGCGGGTATGCCGCATCATCGGGCGGCCCATACTCGTGCAGGAGGAACCCATGGACATCCGGTTTATCAACATAGGCTTTGGCAACATCGTCAGCGCTAACCGCATGATCGCCATCGTCAGCCCCGACAGCGCGCCCATCAAGCGCATCATACAGGAGGCGCGGGACGCCGGCCGGCTCATCGACGCCACCTATGGGCGCAGGACCCGCGCCGTCATCATCATGG
>JAEZSC010000083.1 GCA_023422005.1 Bacillota bacterium
AGGCCGTGGCCCAGGGCTGCGCGGGCGAAAACCTGCTGCTCAACTGGGTGGAGCAGGACAACTACCGCACCATCGCCGGCGCGGCGCTGGCCTACGGGCACACGCTGGTGGCCCAGAGCCCCATCGATGTGAACATCGGCAAGCAGCTCAACATCCTGCTGACGAACATGAACCTGCCCGCCGACAAGATCGTCATGGACCCGATGACCGGCGCCATCGGCTACGGCATCGAGTACACGTACTCGGTCATGGAACGCATCCGCTCCACCGGCCTGGGCGGCGACAAGATGCTGTGCGCCCCGATGCTGGTGAACCCCGGCTTCGAGTGCGCCAAGATGAAGGAGTTCAAGGCTCCCTCGTCGGCCTACCCGCTGTGGGGCGATCTGGAACGCCGCGCCGCCGCGTGGGAGCTTTCCACCGCGGTAAGCCTGCTGCACGCCGGCGCGGACGTGCTGGTTATGTATCACCCGCAGGCCGCCATGGCTGCCAAGAAGACGATCTTCAATCTGCTGGACGGCAAGGCCAAGTAGGAGGGAACGAAAGTGGCACTCAACGGATTACAAATACAGAAGCTGCTGCCCAAGACCAACTGCAAGGAATGCGGCAGCAACACGTGCCTGGCCTTCGCGATGAAGCTGGCCGCCAAGAAGGCGACCTTAAGCGAATGCCCCTACGCCTCCGAGGAGGCCAAGGCCATCCTGGGCGCCGACAGCGAACCGCCGGTCAAGGAGATCACGATCGGCGTGGGCGACAAGGCCGCCAAGCTGGGCGCGGAGACCGTGCTCTACCGTCATGAAAAGACCTTTGTGCACCAGACGCTGATCGCCGTGAACCTTTACGACGACAGCGCCGACTTCGAGCGCTTGCTGGAGGCCATCACGGCCTACCGGCTGGAGCGCGTGGGCGAGACGCTGACCGTGAACGCCGTGGCGCTGACGCAGCGCGTCGCCGACGCCGCCGGTTATGCCGCCCAGGCCACCAAGGTCTTCGAAAAGACCGGCCTGCCGGTCATCGTGCGGGCCCAGCCCGACGCCATGCTGGCCGCCGCCGTGGCCCTCAAGGGAACCGGCAGCGTGCTCTCCGGCGTCACCGAAGACAACATTGACGCCGCGAAGAAGGCCGCCGAGGAAAACGGCCTGGTGCTGGCCCTGACCGCCGGTTCGCTGGACGGCATCGTGGCGCTCAGTGAGCGCCTGAAGGGCGAGGGCTTCACGAACCTGCTGTTGCAGTTTGACGCCGAATCCTCCGCCGAGGCCTATCAGATCAACACGATCGCCCGCCGCGCCGCCCTCAAGGACAGCGTCAAGGCGCTGGGCTATCCGTCCCTGCGCTTCATCGACACCGGCGACTCCTTGAGCGACACCGTGGAGGCCGTGGGCGAGATCGACAAGTACGGCGGCCTGCTGATTCTGCCGAGCTTTGACCCGGCACAGCTCGTGAGTCTGATGACGCTGCGGCTGAACATCTACACCGACCCGCAGAAGCCCATACAGGTGGAGCCCAAGGTGTATGAGATCGGCGAGCCCGGCCCCGAATCGCCGGTGTTCTGCACGACCAACTTTTCGCTTACGTACTTTATCGTCAGCGGCGAGCTGGAAAACGCCGGCATCAGCTGCTACCTGGCCATCCCCGAGTGCGAGGGCTTCTCGGTGCTGACGGCCTGGGCCGCCGGCAAATTCTCCGGTGCGTCCATCGCCAAGTTCATCAAGGAGAGCGGCCTGGAGGAACGCCTGACCCGCAAGCGCATCGTGATCCCCGGCTATGTGTCGCAGATCAGCGGCGAGCTGGAGGACGGCTTGCCTGGCTGGCAGGTGCTCGTGGGCCCGCAGGAGGCCGCGGACCTGGAGCAGTTCATTAAAACGGTTCTATAGTGTAGAATAAGAGGGGCGGGCGATGGCCCGCCCTTCCTTTTTTAATGGGTTAACTCAATAAACCAAGGTCTGTCCAATGAAACCCTCACTCTCCCCTGCAATCCCTCGCCCGAACCCTGCCTCCGCAAGCCCTCACCCCCAACCCCTCCCCCGGAGGGGGAGGGGTAATTATACAAAATAGTCCCTCCCCCTTTGGGGGAGGGTGCGGGTGAGGGGTTTGGGCGGCAGATGACTGCATCTTCATACCAAACCCAGTTAGAAGGAATACGAGAAATGCCAACCATCACCTTCCTCCCCTCCAACCGAACCGTGGAAGTGCCGCAAGGCTCAGAACTGCTGGACGCCGCCCGCAAGGCGGGCTTGACCGTGGAAGTGCCCTGCGGCGGCAAGGGCGTGTGCGGGCGCTGCCTGGTGCAGGTGACCGCCGGACATGCGGCCTTTGCCGACAACGGCGTGCTGCCCCGAGACCTGCTGGATGAGGGCTATGTGCTGATCTGCCGGGCCAAGGTGGATGGCGACGCCACGATCCGCACCGGCGCGGAGCTCTCCCAGGAGCAGGGCAGCTTTACGAACATCGACGAGGACCGCGCACTGGTGGACGCGGCGCTGCTGCCCGCCGACGCGGACCTGCAGCCGCTGGTGCAATCAGCTGTGCTGCGGGTGCCCCCGGGCGAGCTAGGCGACGGCCTTTCGGACTATGACCGGCTGAGCCGCGCGGCGCTGGACGCCCTGGGCGGCACGGAACTGCGCGTGCCGCTCTCGGCGCTGCGCCGCCTGCCCATGGAGCTGCGGGAGCGCGACGGCGCCGTGGAGCTACTCTATTGGCGCGACGGCGACGCCATAAGCGCCGTGGACGTGCGCGCTCAGGCCGGTAAATGGTATGGCATCGCCGTGGACATCGGCACCACGACGGTGGCCGCGCAACTGGTGGACCTTTCCACCGGCGCTATCCTGCGCGCCCGCACCGACTACAACGCCCAGATCGCCTGCGGGCTGGACGTCATCAGCCGCATCAACTACGCCCGGCGGCCGGAGCGCCTGCAGGAGCTGCGCGACAAGGTGCTGGGCACGATCAACGGCCTGGTGGCGGCGCTGGCCCAGGAGCAGGGCATCGCGCCGCAGGACATCGTCGCGGCCTCCATGGCCGGCAACACGACGATGACGCACCTGCTGCTGGGCATCGTGCCGGAATACATCCGCCTGGAGCCCTACGTCAGCGCTGTGTTCACGCCCCCGCTGTACCGCGCCGGCGAGGTCGGCATCCACATCCACTCAGAAGCGCCGGTGCGCCTGGCCCCGGCGGTGGGCAGCTATGTGGGCGGGGACATCACCTCCGGCTTGCTGTGCACATCGCTCTCCACGGACTCGGAGGAAATCTGCCTGTTCATCGACATCGGCACCAACGGCGAGATCGTGCTGGGCAACGGCGACTTTCTGCTGGGCTGCGCGTGCAGCGCCGGGCCGGCCTTTGAGGGCGGCGGCATCGATTGCGGCATGCGGGCAAGCCTTGGGGCCATCGAATGGGTGGATGTGGACGCGGCCACCGGCCTGCCGCAGGTGTCGGTCATTGGCGGGGGTTCGCCGCTGGGTATCTGCGGCTCGGGCATGATCGGCCTGATCGCGAGCCTCTTTGAGACCGGCTGGATGGACGCCGCCGGCAAGCTGGACCGCAGCCGCTCGTGCGCGGCGATACTGCCCGGCAAGGTGGCGCACTATGAGCTGTGCGACGCCGAACACAGCGGCACCGGCAACGCCCTTTACATCAGCGAGACCGACATCGACAACGTGATACGCGCCAAGGGGGCCATCTTCTCAGCGTGCCAGGTGCTGCTGGGCAAGGTCAGCCTGGAGTTCTCAGACCTGTCGCGCATCCTGATCGCCGGCGGCTTCGGGCGCTACCTGGACGTGCGGCGGTCGGTGACCATCGGGCTGCTGCCGGATGTGGAGGCGGAGAAGCTGCACTTCATAGGCAATTCGTCGGTGCTGGGGGCTTATTGCACGCTGGTAAGCGAGAAGCACCGCCAGCGGGAGGCCGCCGCGGCGTCCAGGATTACCTATCTGGATTTGAGTGCCGAGCCGGAATATATGGATGCATATACCGGGGCGCTGTTTTTGCCGCATACGGATGAGAGGTTGTTTCCGAGTGTAGGGAGGTGATAAGGCCGCTTGATGTGTAAACACCGTCCGATGAAGTTCGGGCGGTGTTTTTTCCTGGCAAGGCTAATTAAGGTAATCTACAATAACTACCTGCAAAATGGTCATTTTATAGCGTCTATAACACGTACTCCCAAAAGGACTTTCACCCTCTTATAACACAAATATCAATTCTCGTTTAGCAACAAAGTAAAACGGATCTTCAAACACTCTAGTGTCATGTTACAAGACGTAGAACTATAACCTGCATCCCAACGTCATTATTTGACCAATAATATGCTATGACTTTTAGATAAATAGTATTGCAGTTTCAATTTTTATGATATAATAATTCTATTGGAATAAAACTTCCTAGTGGAGCGCTAAATGTGTAATAAGTTGATTTATTCCGCCATGCCAAGTGCAATACCTGATATTTTGCAGAATGATTGGGCATTCACTTTCCGTGATGATGAGGAAAAGGAAATCTTAATTAAGATTTTTTCGTGGTGGTATGGTGTCCAAGGGGATAATCAAGGTATTACGATTAGCGATTGGTTTTTAGGTGATAGCACACAATTTACTGCAGGTTTTTTAAACGGGAAGCTATCTTTTACTTTAAAAAAGGATGACTTACCCTTGTTAAAGATTTTTTTATGTTTAGTTATGACTGCTATAAGCTTTGCAAGGAGTGATTATCTTATTGGTAGCATACGCCTTGCTGAGCTTGCCGAAGTAGCATCAAGAATAAATCTTTTTAAGTCGGGGTCTCGTTGTATTTTCTTACGTGCGGTGGAAGTTACAAATAACAATTCTTCGGTAGAAATATCCAGTCATGATTTATTTCCCCATACAGATTCTGAAAGGGTTTGTGGTAATATTGGGGTTTTTACCTGCGATTGGCTTCACGAAAATTCATGTATAATGAGACAAGCTGATTTTGACAAAGAAATAAAGAATCTAATTGATAAGAAAGCAATACGTTCGCTAAATGGTAAATATCATATAATGTGAAAAGGTATTTAAATGGCTAATAGAGATAATACTTTAATCCTCCATCGAGATGATAGTGATTCTTTAGATTTTGCAATATGGTGGCTTCTTCCTCAATTACGAGATTTGATTAGTCAGGATAGAGAACCTGATGAATCATCTTTACTGCTTAGAAATCTATTACTGCGAATATTAAATGTCACTCCTTGTATTACGCTAGTGCTACAGGAATTCTATATAGATCGGGTTTATAGGGATTGTTATTATCATCATTTTGCTAGTAAGCATTTTGAGCATAGTCGGTACTGTTCACGTGTGTTTTTATTTGATGGGAATCAATTTGAGTCTGTAAACAACTGGGACTCTAGTACTTTACAAAGGAATTTTATTGGTTGCATAGTAATCAAGCCCTTACAATGCGGAGCAATTGGACGAACGCTGTTAAGCCCTAAGTATCTATTTGAACCAACCATTGCACAGCAGATTTTTGTGCGCACCTTGCGATATAATGTTCTTTTTCATGGTATAAATCTATATGTTAATGCATTTCCATACACTATGCAGGATGGTGAAACTTTAACTTGCGCTCAAGTTACCGTTTTAAATATCATGGATTATTACAGCAATGGATATGCGGACTATAGATTTGCTTTACCTAGTGATATTTACAAAATTTCTCAGGAAAACTCGTATGAGAGAACATTACCTTCACATGGTATGTCTTATTCCCTAATAACAAAAGTACTGTCTGAGTTTGGGTTCTATCCCCGCCTATATTTAGCCGAAAGTAATAATATCTCAGATTTCGACATGAAGCGAATTCTTCATTATTATGTCGAGTCAGCTATCCCTGTGGCTATTGGTCTCCGTAAGGGTGCTCGCGATGTTCATTCAATTCTATGTATAGGTCATGGCATTCAAGATGAACAAAAAATGCTGAGTTCATTATATAGTCTATCACCTACTGACTCAGGATTTGAGAAAGATGGAGCTAACCAAGATCGTTTTTATATTGCTGATACTGCAAATTCTTGTATGGATTATATTGTCATGGATGACAATCAAATTCCATATTCAAGTTATAGTTTCGAAATTCATGGTAGTAATCTTTTCCACACAGATAGTTACTCATTTAACAATGCTTATATTACTTGTCTTGCTGTACCACTATATAAACGAATGTTTCTTGAAGCCAGGGAAGCTTTTGCGATAAGTACAGAGATTATTACCGAATCCCATTTTGAACTTGCTGACGCTTACCGCACCACCTTTGGAGACCAGGATTCCTTTATTAACATAGGGAGTAAAGATAATCCATTGATAGTACGGTTGTATTTGGCATCCTCACGGTCTTTTCGTAGTTTTCGAATAAATGAATTTGGCAAAGAAGATGGTATCAACCTAATATACCTAACGACTCCCTTTCCCCGTTTTATATGGGTATGTGAATTGTACGATATTAAACATTACAGGGAAAAAAAAGTTATCGGCGAGATCATTATTGATGCTACATCTTCAGTTGCTGCAATGCTAAATAGTATAATATTAGTAACCTTGCCCCGAAGGATTGCAGCAAGGGGGTTTTCAATGAAAAGTAACCATGAGAAATGGAATAACGAAGTACAGGCCGCTAACATGAAGGATGTGAGTGACGCAGCTTTTATTTTTTTTCCACTGGACGATTGGAAACCAGTACCAAGCTACCAATCAAATCTGCACCTAGTAAGCAATTTCCATAATGAGTGAGAATATAATGGAAGCGTCACGGAAAGAATTAAGTTGACAGCATAATTCTACAGATATAAAATATAAACATTAGTGATGTTTATGATGATGTTTATGGAAAGGAGGGTTTAATCTATTGGCTAGTGATAAGTATGATCCGCAGAAGTATTTGCGCCCGACCTTTTCTCCTAGAACACAAATTCGGATGCAACCAGTCGCTGTTGTGACTGCAAGTGTTGCTCAGAGAGTTAACAGGAGAATTGCCCTCTCCATTAGTAAGTTTGAGTCGGAGCGCAATGACGAGGCGGCATCTCGGTTGATAACACGATGATTTCTGGAGCGAAAATACCATCTGCATTCTTTTTCATAACAATAAGACGAGGTTGCAATCGATATGCGGCCTCTTTTTTACGCCTTCAATTGCTGGCTCAAGATCGTTTACTTCCTGCAACTACTATTATTTTTTTTTGCAAAATGTTTTATGTATAGTCCTCAGACTAGGGTAAGCTAAAGGTCTGTGCATCTTAAGAATGCCTAACTGAACCTCACCACCGGACCAGAATATATGGATGCTTATACCGGGGCGCTGTTCCTACCACATACGGATGAGAACCTGTCCCAAGCGTGCGCTGCCGCTAGCGCATCCCTGATAGCAAAAACACCGTCCGAATTGCTTCGGGCGGTGTTTCTCTTTGCTATGCTCGCCAATAATTCAGTTACTCTACAGTGGTTGTAGCCATAGCCGTAGCTGTCGGTGACGGCATAACGGTTGCCGTTGGTGCCAAAGAAGGAAGAGCGGAAGCGACAGCTGAACCAACAGCTGAACGAGCTGCGGAAACGCCAGGGACCTGGTTGGCTGCTTTACACCCGGAAAGCACTGCAGCACAGAGCATTAAGCAAATTGCCAGAACCGTGAGTATTTGTTTTCTCATTTCATGACCCTCCTAATCGTACTTCTAGTTTTTCCGGATCATCTGCGTACTATGTCCGGTGTCTTTTCTTGGCAATTTAAACAGTTAAAAACGCAATCCTTCCATGTGATATAATAATGTTTCTGAGACTTGTACGGAGGACCTCTGTGAGCATATTAACCGTAGAAAATGTCAGCCACGGCTTCGGCGCCAGAACGATACTGGAGAATGCCTCCTTTCGCCTGCTCAATGGCGAGCACATCGGCCTCGTAGGCGCCAACGGCGAGGGCAAAACCACCTTTTTGAATATCATCACCGGGAAACTCGCGCCGGATTCCGGCAGGATTGAATGGTGCAACCGCATTACCACCGGCTATCTCGACCAGAACACAACCCTGACCAAGGGCAAAAGCATCCGGGAGGTTTTGCACGAAGCCTTCCAGCACATGTTCGATCTCGAACAGGAGATGCTGTCCATCTATGACCGTATGGGCGACGCCGATGAGGATG
>JAEZSC010000090.1 GCA_023422005.1 Bacillota bacterium
AGGCCGTGGCCCAGGGCTGCGCGGGCGAAAACCTGCTGCTCAACTGGGTGGAGCAGGACAACTACCGCACCATCGCCGGCGCGGCGCTGGCCTACGGGCACACGCTGGTGGCCCAGAGCCCCATCGACGTGAACATCGGCAAGCAGCTCAACATCCTGCTCACGAACATGAACCTGCCCGCCGACAAGATCGTCATGGACCCGATGACCGGCGCCATCGGCTACGGCATCGAGTACACGTATTCGGTCATGGAGCGCATCCGCTCCACCGGCCTGGGCGGCGACAAGATGCTGTGCGCCCCGATGCTGGTGAACCCCGGCTTCGAGTGCGCCAAGATGAAGGAGTTCAAGGCCCCCTCGTCGGCCTATCCGCTGTGGGGCGATCTGGAGCGCCGTGCCGCCGCGTGGGAGCTTTCCACGGCGGTAAGCCTCTTGCATGCCGGCGCGGACGTACTGGTTATGTATCACCCACAGGCTGCCATGGCTGCCAAGAAGACCATCTTCAATCTGCTGGACGGCAAGGCCAAGTAGGAGGGAACGAAAGTGGCACTCAACGGATTACAAATACAAAAGCTGCTGCCCAAGACCAACTGCAAGGAATGCGGCAGCAACACGTGCCTGGCCTTCGCCATGAAGCTGGCCGCCAAGAAGGCGACCTTAAGCGAATGCCCCTACGCCTCCGAGGAGGCCAAGGCCATACTGGGCGCCGACAGCGAGCCGCCGGTCAAGGAAATCACGATCGGCGTGGGCGACAAGGCGGCCAAGCTGGGCGCGGAGACCGTGCTCTACCGCCATGAAAAGACCTTTGTGCACCAGACGCTGATCGCCGTGAACCTTTACGACGACAGCGCCGATTTCGAGCGCCTGCTGGAGGCCATCACCGCCTACCGGCTGGAGCGCGTGGGCGAGACGCTGACCGTGAACGCCGTGGCGCTGACCCAGCGCGCTGCCGATGCCGCCGGCTATGCCGCCCAGGCCGCCAAGGTGTTCGAAAAGACTGGTTTGCCGGTCATCGTGCGGGCCAAGCCCGACGCCACGCTGGCCGCCGCCGCGGCCCTCAAGGGCAGCGGCAGCGTGCTCTCCGGCGTCACCGAAGACAACATTGACGCCGCGAAGAAGGCCGCCGAGGAAAACGGACTGGTGCTGTCCATCGCCGCCGGCTCGCTGGATGGCATCATGGCGCTCAGCGAGCGCCTGAAGGGCGAGGGCTTCACGAACCTGCTGCTGCAGTTTGACGCCGAATCCTCCGCCGAGGCCTATCAGATCAACACGATCGCCCGCCGCGCCGCCCTCAAGGACAGCGTCAAGGCGCTGGGCTACCCCTCCCTGCGCTTCATCGACACCGGCGACTCGCTGAGCGATACCGTGGAGGCCGTAGGCGAGATCGACAAGTACGGTGGCCTGCTGATTCTGCCCAGCTTTGACCCGGCGCAGTTGGTGAGCCTGATGACGCTGCGGCTGAACATCTACACCGACCCGCAGAAGCCCATCCAGGTGGAGCCCAAGGTGTACGAGATCGGCGAGCCCGGCCCCGAATCGCCGGTGTTCTGCACGACCAACTTCTCTCTGACGTACTTCATCGTCAGCGGCGAGCTGGAAAACGCCGGCATCAGTTGCTACCTGGCCATCCCCGAGTGCGAGGGATTCTCGGTGCTGACGGCCTGGGCCGCCGGCAAGTTCTCCGGCACATCCATCACCAAGTTCATCAAGGAGAGCGGCCTGGAGGAACGCCTGACCCGCAAGCGCATCGTGATCCCCGGCTATGTGTCACAGATCAGCGGCGAGCTGGAGGACGGCCTGCCCGGCTGGCAGGTGCTCGTAGGGCCGCAGGAGGCCGCGGACCTGGAGCAGTTCATCAAAACGGTTCTATAGTGTAGAATAAAAGGGGCGGGCAATGGCCCGCCCCTTGTCTATGGTCCCTGCGTGGGGCGCGGCCGTATGCAATACGGCCCTACAATGCGCATAGATCAAGGCGATATTGCACACCGCGTTTTCTTCATTAGTTTGGGAGATTCTTCGCGGAGTTTATCCTGAGCGAAGCCGAAGGGCTCGGAATGACAAAACCGGGATCACCCCGCCCTGTCATTCTGAGGGAGCGCAGCGATCGAAGAATCTCCCACACAAACCATACCTCAAAGAACTGCCCCGTGAAACCCTCACACCTCCCCCGTAATCCCTCTCCCGCACCCTCCCCCGGAGGGGCTGGCCGCAACCTTCGGTTGCTGCTCGCCCATGCTGCCTGGGGAGGGACTACATAGTAAATTTAGCCTCTCCCCCTCCGGGGGAGAGGTTGGAGAGAGGGTTGGGCTGTTGATAGCTGTATCTCCATATCAAACCCAATTAGAAGGAATACGAGAAATGCCAACCATTACCTTCCTCCCCTCCAACCGAACCGTAGAAGTGCCGCAAGGCTCCGAATTGCTGGATGCCGCCCGCAAGGCGGGCCTGACCGTGGAAGTGCCCTGCGGCGGCAAGGGCGTGTGCGGGCGCTGCCTGGTGCAGGTGAGCGCCGGACGCGCGGCCTTCGCCGACAACGGCGTGCTGCCCCGAGACCTGCTGGAAGAGGGCTATGTGCTGATCTGCCGGGCCAAGGTGGACGGCGACGCCACGGTACGCACCGGCGCGGAGCTATCCCAGGAGCAGGGCAGCTTTACCAACATCGCCGAGGACCGCGCCCTGGTGGACCCGGCGCTGCTGCCCGCCGACGCGGACCTGCAGCCGCTGGTGCAATCAGCCGCGCTGCGGGTGCCCCCGGGCGAGCTGGGCGACGGCCTTTCGGATTATGACCGCCTGAGCCGGGCGGCGCTGGACACCCTGGGCGGCAAGGAACTGCGCGTGCCGCTCTCTGCACTGCGCCGCCTGCCCGTGGAGCTGCGGCAGCGCGACGGCGCGGTGGATCTGCTCTATTGGCGCGACGGCGAGGCCATATGCGCTGTGGATGTGCGCGCCCAGGCCGGCAAATGGTATGGCATCGCCGTGGACATCGGCACCACCACGGTGGCCGCGCAGCTGGTGGACCTGTCCACCGGCACAATCCTGCGCGCCCGCACCGACTACAACGCCCAAATCTCCTGCGGGCTGGACATCATCAGCCGCATCAACTACGCCAGGCGGCCGGAGCGCCTGCAGGAGCTGCACGAAAAGGTGCTGGGCTCGATCAACGGCCTGGTGGCGGCGCTCTCACAGGAGCAGGGCATCGCGCCGCAGGACATCGTGGCGGCATCCATGGCCGGCAACACGACGATGACGCACCTGCTGCTGGGCATCGTTCCGGAATACATCCGCCTGGAGCCCTACGTCAGCGCCGTGTTCACTCCCCCGCTGTACCGCGCCGGCGATGTTGGCATCCATATCCATACAGAAGCGCCGGTGCGCCTGGCCCCGGCGGTGGGCAGCTATGTGGGTGGGGACATCACCTCCGGCCTGCTGTGCACATCGCTCTCCACGGATTCCGAGGAAATCTGCCTGTTTATCGACATCGGCACCAACGGCGAGATCGTGCTGGGCAACGGCGACTTTCTGCTGGGCTGCGCGTGCAGCGCCGGGCCGGCCTTCGAGGGCGGCGGCATCGATTGCGGCATGCGGGCCAGCCAGGGCGCCATCGAATGGGTGGATGTGGACGCGGCCACCGGCCTGCCGCAGGTCTCTGTCATCGGCGGGGGTTCGCCGCTGGGCATCTGCGGCTCGGGCATGATCAGCCTGATCGCCAGCCTCTTTGAGACCGGCTGGATGGACGCCGCCGGCAAGCTGGACCGCAGCCGCCCCTGCGCGGCCATACTGCCCGGCAAGGTGGCGCGCTACGAGCTGTGCGACGCCCAGCACAGCGGCACCGGCAGCGGGCTTTACATCAGCGAGACCGACATCGACAACGTGATACGCGCCAAGGGGGCCATCTTCTCGGCGTGCCAGGTGCTGCTGGGCAAGGTCAGCCTGGAGTTCTCGGACCTGTCGCGCATCCTGATCGCCGGCGGCTTTGGGCGCTATTTGGACGTGCGCCGGTCGGTCACCATCGGGCTGCTGCCGGATGTGGATGCGGACAAGCTGCACTTCATCGGCAACTCGTCGGTGCTGGGGGCTTATTGCACGCTGGTCAGCGAGAAGCACCGGCAGCGGGAGGCTGCTGCGGCGTCCAGGATTACCTATTTGGATTTGAGCGCCGAGCCGGAATATATGGATGCTTATACGGGGGCGCTGTTTTTACCGCATACCGATGAGAGGTTGTTTCCGAGTGTGAAGGCGCGTCGTTGACGCGCCTTTCGCCTGCGGCGCTGTTGCGCCTTGGCGAAATGGACGACAAGTAAATGCTATTGGGGCAATCGCCCGGCGATAAACGTCGCCGGGCGATCTTTCGCTTTTGGCCTCATAAATTGTTGATAAAGGACGATAGATCGCCTGCAGGCGGGTCTTTTATATGTTTCTTTTTGTGCAACGTTTCCACCTGCCGCATGAATCGGCAGTCGGTTACACTGACCGTGGTCTTCTCCGGGTTATCGACTGTCTTTGACAGCTCAGTGTTATTCGTCATTATATTGCGTTTTTTTATTGCAAGCACTGGAAGTAAAGTCTTATAATGTCAAATATGAAAGACTGAATAGGTACTCTGTTTAGCAATAAGGGAAATTTTATTTTTCCTAGATATTGGGCTTCCAATTACTATTTCGCGAGGGTAAAGCAATATGGCACCAAGTAAGCTGTCTGATCACATTTTAATAAAAGGTAAGTTCACTACTCCTCTAAATTCAATCCCAACGATGTCCGAAATGGAGGATAAAAAATCATGGCCCTATGGGCGACTGCCTGAGTATTTATGGATAGGTTTGATCCTCAATGAATACGGTCGTGAAATAGGATTACAAAAGCTTTATGAAATAATCGTAAAGCTCCACAAGTTAGCACCAGATATGCGTACTCCAAGAATGTCAGATATTTTATCCTTAAACGTAACCATACAAGCTGATTTATATAAACAGATTATTGAAACAACTTCAAAAGAAACTTTAGCCCCGCTTACCCTTATATTTACCTTAAGTAAAGAACCGGAGTTTTCTAAGTGGTTTTATTGTTCAGGTATTACAGTTGAAGAACGTCAGAACTTAATTATAAATACAATGCAAAAAATCATGGGGCATCAAACCCATGAAGCCACTGATATAAGATTTGTTGCTTTATATTTTAGATTATTGTCAGGGCAGCTACATCTTCCGAAAGAACACTCGGATATGATATTACGATACCCGACTTTATCTCATTCTGCTGATGAAATGAAGATTATTCGTCCCTCAGTAAGATCGTTGGAAATGATGATGCTTGAATTCGAAGAAGTTAACCCTGATTACTTAAAGGATTTCTGGAGGTGTGTTAGCGAAATGACAGAGTGTTCACTCTTTTCAAACCAATTTCCACTGGAGACTGCTAACATTAATTTATATATGGAACAACTACATGAGACCTTTGCATATCTTTCTGATTTATTTGTGAGTGCCAATCCTCTCAATGAGAAGATGAATGTTATATTAGGAATTGCAACATACTCCTATAAAAGGTTTAAAGAAGCATATGATCATACTTTGTTCAATTCTATCTCCGGTAGAAGTTGCATTAGAGTTTTAATTGAAAATTATATAATGCTAAAATATCTTATTAAAAATGAATCTTTGCACACAAACATCTGGAAAGACTATCAACTTTATGGAGTCGGTTTGTATAAACTGGTGCTTATGCGTCATCGCGAAAGTAAAGAGCGCAAAATGTCTCATTTCGACAAAAATTACATTGAGGCATTGATTAATGAGTTCAGAATGGAAGAATTTATTGATATGGATACAAGATATTTCGATCAGCAAAACATCCGGTTGAAGGCAGAGAGCGTTAATGAGAAGGAGCTATATGGGCTTTACTATGATTATGATTCATCGTTTGAGCATGGATTATGGGGCGCGATCCGTGAAAGCGCATTAGTTAAATGCAATAATCCAGCGCATCAATACCATTGTGTTCCTGACGTCGAAGACAAAAATAGGTTAAAATCAGTATTGTCCGATTGTGTTATGGTAATGAATAAGACTGTATCATTCCTGAATGGTATCTATGGCATTCCTTCTCCGCTGTTCGAGGAGGTGACATCCTTTGAAATCTAATTTACTTATTAATAGAATAATGCAGATTCAGACTGAATACAAAAATCTGCTCAAAGAGTTATTACCTGCAGTCAAAACAATGGCCTCACTAGCGGCTTTGGATGAAATTAATTTATTCTGGCTTAAGAATATAAATTCAGTGCGACTCTATCTCATTAGCGAATTTGCAGATAAAGATAGCTATGTATTTACCGCTTCAACTTTTCTAGATTTTGATGATAAAGAGCAGTATCCTTTTTTGTTGCTTGGGAAGCATCATGTTTTGGATGATCCATTGTGTAAATACTCTGATATATGCAGCAAAATACAACCAAACCAAATATCAGCTAAGCTTTTAGAGCAAATCTTGTTAACCACGGAAGATAATATTAAGATTATTGAAGGATCTAGTGGGCGAATTATCGTTCTCCCGCTGCGACTTCTAAGTCAAACTCCTAAAGATGCAGTTCTTTTCCAAATGGGAGAACAAGCATTCATCAGCCTATTCAATAATGTTAACAGCATAAGAGAGTATTTCGAAAAGTGCGTATCCTTTGCAGACATTAACAAATATGCTCGAGATGACATTGGCGAAATAGTCTTATTTTCAGAATCCGACGATAGGTCTTTACCTTTTGAGCAACGCTATTATCAGGCAAAAGAAGAAAATGCATATATGCTTAATGATGACCAAACAGAATCATATAATTTTTTTATTATGGTATTTGGAAGCATTCAGCAAGCAGCAGATGTCATTGTATCGTGTTTAGAATACGAATGTATCCCATTTATAAGATATCCAGTAGCACTAAACTATATTTTACTATTGGAAAACAGTCTTAATGACATTCCATCAATTCCTGAGATTAGGTACAAAATGTGTATAGCCAATATGATTTATAGAATTTGTGACAAAACACTACTTAGTCAATTTGGTTTTGATAAATTTATATCCACAGTTGAATCTGTCCAGTTTAGTAATAAAGTATTTGATTTGCTTTCACAAGGTGATGTAAATGAAAGTACTTTTCGCGTACCTGTTGCTGCCCCAGTTATAGAAAAGTGTTTGATTGAACTATATAGCGCACTTATTTCCCAAACGTACGGCGGCGCTGACATATCCTGATATCAAAACACCGTCCGAACTGCTTCGGGCGGTGTTTCTCTTTGCCATGCTCGCCAATTATTCAGTTACTTTACTGTGGTTGTAGCCATAGCCGTAGCCGACGGAGACGGCATTATGGTTGCCCCTGTAGGCGACGGCATTACGGTTGCCGTTGGTGCCAAAGAAGGAAGAGCGGAAGCGACAGCTGAACCTACAGCTGAGCGAGCGGCAGAAACGCCAGGGACCTGGTTGGCTGCTTTGCATCCAGAAAGCACTGCAGCACAGAGCATTAAGCAAATTGCCAGAACCGTGAGTATTTGTTTTCTCATTTCATGACCCTCCTAATCGTACTTCTAGTTTTTCCGGATCATCCGCGTACTATGTCCGGTGTCTTTTCTTGGCAATTTAAACTGTTTAAAACGCAATCCTTCCATGTGATATAATGGTGTTTCTGAGACTTGTACGGAGGACCTCTGTGAGCATATTAACCGTAGAAAATGTCAGCCACGGCTTCGGTGCCAGAACGATACTGGAGAATGCCTCCTTTCGCCTGCTCAATGGCGAGCACATCGGCCTCGTTGGCGCCAACGGCGAGGGCAAAACCACCTTTTTGAATATCATCACCGGGAAACTCGCGCCGGATTCCGGCAGGATTGAATGGTGCAACCGCATCACCACCGGCTATCTCGATCAGAACACAACCCTGACCAAGGGCAAAAGCATCCGGGAGGTTTTGCACGAAGCCTTCCAGCACATGTTCGATCTCGAACAGGAGATGCTGTCCATCTATGACCGTATGGGCGACGCCGATGAGGATG